>JAJZIF010000646.1 GCA_021810735.1 Acidobacteriota bacterium | reverse complement strand
GCGGACGATGCGCTCCACGGCACGATCCATCGAAGGAATCGCACCGGGGTCGACGATGTCGGAAAGCTTTGCAGCGGTCAGCGATTCCCAGCCGAGAAACCGATCCAGACGTCGGCCCAGGAAATTTGCAATCGCGGCAGGAACGCCGACAGCCAGGTAGGCCTCACGAACAGACGCATTGCACGGTCTCTCAACAAGAATTTTTCGCGGTAGCTTCCATCGCAGTCCGTCTTGCTCCACACCAGCGAGGTCGACAGGCGGCGAAGGCTCCGGCGGGCACGCCGCCACTGCCAACGCGGCAAGATCGTCGCTCACTCTTGTTCCTCGTCGATGTCCTCATCGAGCGCATTTTCGATGAACTCCTGCAGCCCATCGACCGTGTTCACCATTGCCCGATATTCTCGGTACCATTCCGTCTGGGTCTCATGCACAAACAGAATTCCCTGGTGAGCAAACGCCAGCTCGATGTGCCCCACCTTGCCGATTTCGAGAAAGAGTTGGTTGAGTTTGTCCCGCTCCAGCAAGGATGTCTCGCTGTCCGACAGGTCCTCCAGTTCGCTCGACAGCAGATCGAGTGTCGTGCGGTCAACCGAATCCTCGCCGATGCAAACCAGCGGCGCACCCGCCGTCTTCGCCATTTCGACAAAGTCCTTCCAGCTTTCCTTCGTGTTCTCCGGCGTGGTGTCGGCTGTGTCCGGCTCGTTCCACCACACCCGTGGAGTGTCCTCCGGAATCAAAGCGGGAAAATGGCGCATGCCATGGCCTTCAATGAAGGCGATCATGTCGTCTTTCAGCGTAGCTAGATTGTTGGAATCCATCCCTTCCATCCTAGAGCAGTTCCGCCCGCCTGTAACCGCCGAACAATCACGAGACGCAACTTTTTCTTCGCCGAAAAACCGCGCGAGTGCCGCTACCTCGGGAAGCGCCGGTCGCCGCCCCGCCAACCCTTTATGATGGTAGAGAACCACAGGACTTTCTTCAGGAGCGGCTTTCTTGGCAAAGTATAAGCGGCATGTCTTTGTGTGCATCAACCAGCGCGAGCCAGGAAGCGCGCGTCCCAGTTGCAATGCCGACGGCAAATCGCAATTGCACTCACTGCTCAAACAGGCCGTCGACGCCGCCGGCTTGAAAGGCTCGGTCCGCGTCAACAAGGCCGGTTGCCTGGACCAGTGCGAACATGGGCCGAACATTGTGATCTATCCCGATGCCGTCTGGTATGGCGGTGTTTGCGCCGCGGATGTGGCCGAGATCGTTGCATCGCATCTGGTTGCGGGCCGCCCGGTGGAGCGGTTGGTACTGCCCGATGCCTGCATCCATACCGAAGTCTGCGAACATCGGCCTCGAAAGACCTGAAAATCGTTGCGGCTGGAATCCGCGGCCGCTTGCCTGTGCTATATTCCGAGGGGAACAATGAATTTCTCAAAAGATTATGTTGGATATTTAGGCCGGCGCACGATCAAGCATTTGATCGATGTCAAGATGATCCAGACCGACAAAGTCGAGGTCTTGAACGCCCGCGTACAGGCAGCCCTCATCGACGAGTTGATGCTGGAAGACCGCATCAATGACGAGGTTCGGCTGATCCTCGAAGCCTACCAGGAAGAAATGCTCCGGACCGGCGCCAGTTACCAGGAAATGTTCAAGAAGATAAAGCAGGAATTGGCCCGCAAATATAAGGCGGTGCTATGAGAGTCTCCCACGACAAATTGAACAAACTGGCGCATGTCATCGCCGACACGCTGGCGGAAACCGACGAGTGTGAATTTCGCGAAGACCGCAATACCATCCGTCAGGAATCGCGCAAGATGCTGGAGAAATTGTTTGCCGACGAACTCAAGATCGATCAGGCGGCCCGCCTCAAAGTCTCCTCCCACAAGAAAAATATTCCTGAAGGCAGCCAGGAGTGGGAAATTCTCTACCGCAAGTACTATCAGGAAGAAGTAAAGAAGCTCGGACTGTAATTTCCCATGCCCTGTTAAAAAGGATGTATCGAGCGATATCTGGGTGCCCCAGGTCTCGATTTTGAGACCTGGGATTTTCACCAGATCATGCGGTAATCCGGTTGTTTAACGCCCTGCATGAGGTAACCTGCGCCATGTGTGCCTTGTCCCGCAAGCCTTCCTCGCTGCTCGATACCCGCGTCATCTACTGCGGGGACAATCTAGACCAACTCAGGAAACTGCCGGATGCCTGCGTGGACTTGATCTACATTGATCCGCCATTCAACTCCAACCGGAACTATGAAGTGTTCTGGGGCGAGACGAAAGAAAAACGCTCATTCGAGGATCGGCATGAATCCACCCAGGCCTACATCGAATTCATGCGCCCGCGCTGCGTCGAACTGGCACGCGTGCTCAAAAAGACGGGCAGCTTCTATTACCACTGCGATTGGCACGCCAGCCATTATGTCAAGGTGATGCTCGACCAGATCTTCGGCGAAATTCAATTTCAAAACGAGATTATCTGGAAACGAACGAGTGCGCGGAGTGATTCGAACCGATACAACACGATACACGACACGATATTTTTCTATACAAAAAACGGAAGTTATACATGGAACAA
>JAJZIF010000036.1 GCA_021810735.1 Acidobacteriota bacterium | reverse complement strand
GGCTTCATCTCCGGCGGGCACGGAACCTGCTGCTTGAGAACCTCGAGCATGCCGTCGGCGACCTGGTGGTAAGCGGCAAAGCTGGCCTCAATGGAGGCGACATAGCGCGCCTGGGAGGCGGAATCCGGACCAAAATCAGGCAAATACCAGCCGGATTTGCGGAAATTCTGGTAGCGTGTGGACCGCTCCTGGCCGTCCCAGCGCTGTTCGTCGACAAGCACGATGGCCGCGAGCAGCGAAAGACGCTCGATGGCAAATGCGATGTGTGCGAGGTCGGCGATGGAGCGATGGCCGTACTGGAAATAGAAGGTGTTGAGGAACTGCTCGGCGCGCTGGCTGCTGATTTCCATGAGCGACTCTTTCATGGAGAGCGCGGATCGGGAATAGCGGGCCATAGCATAGGCGAGCACCTCGGGATCCGCGCCGTGGACGGCGAAGACCTCGGTGTGGTTCTGGCTCTGCTCGGGAGCTTGTTCCAGCGGAAGAGCGACGGATTCGGACTGGAGATCAGGCATCTTTCGGTTAAGGATAAGCCATCTCGGGGAAAAGCAGCTGTGGGATTCACCACACTTTGAGTTTCACGCATCGCGATCTGGCATACGATAAAGGGGTTGCATCCCCAAGATTTTCGAACGGCCACAGAAGATCGGCATGAACGACATCTTATCCGCGACGAGTCACCGGCCATGGCCACTTCCCAATCGGCCGTGGACCATGCAACAGCGCTGGAACGATCTACTGTTTGCACACTGGCCGGTTCCGGCGGCGGAAATCGGCGCATTGCTGCCGCCGACGCTCTCCGTGGATGTGTATGACGGATCGGCGTGGGTAGGGGTAGTCCCCTTCTGGATGGACCAGGTGCGGTACCGGGGACTGCCGGCGATTCCGGGAGCGAACCGTTTCCCTGAGCTGAACCTGCGGACCTATGTTCGCGACCGGACGAAAAATACGCCAGGGGTATATTTCTTTTCGCTGGACGCAGCCAGCCCGCTGGCGGTGGCGGTGGCGCGGATGTTCTTCAAGCTGCCGTACTACTGGGCAATGATGTCGATTGAGCCGGAGCAGCCCGGCTGCCCGACGGGATGGTTCCGGTACACGAGCGAACGGCGCATGACGGAGCGGCCGGTGAAGTTTGAGGCGCGCTATCGCAGCCTGGGCAAGCCCGCGGAAAAAGCGCAGATTGAGTACTTCCTGACGGAGCGATATGCGCTGTTCGCCGCGGACCACGAGGGCGAGCTGTACCAGGGAAATATCCACCACATGCCCTGGCCGCTGGAACAGGCCGAGGCGGAATTCATGCGGAACGATCTGCCGGAAGCACACGGGATTCGGCTGCCGGATGCGAAGCCACTGCTGCACTACAGTCGCGAGCTGATGGTGTATGTGTGGGACCTGGAGCCCGTGCCGGTGCTGAACAAGCTGCGGCAGGGTGCGGCGGTGCCGGTGCCGAAGCCGCTGTAAGAGAGCAATGCGAAGCAAGAATGCATTCTCTCAGTACGTTACGTCTGACACACGAACGTGATGGCGGTCATACCCGCCTTTATGTATGCGTGCTAAGTATCTCCAATATAGAGATATTGAGATGCGCGCATTTGTACTATCTATATTGATAATATCCGCGATCCCACCCGGAGTCGCACAACAATCTAAGCCGGCATTATCTCGACCATCCGCTCATCCAACCGCCCGCAAGTCCTCACCAACGCCCCCGACCCGAAGTGCTCAGGAAACGCTTTCTCTCAATTTGACAGTACAAGTCACGGCGACCCCAGATGTGCTTTCCACCGAATCGGGTACCAGTTTTCACGCAACTGGGCAGGAAATAGAGGACTCGGCAGGCACTTATGGGGACTTCTCGCGCTACTTACAGCTCTTCCCGGGTGTTGCATTTAACAACGACGAAAGCGACGACATACTGGTGCGCGGCGGGAACCCCATGGAAAACCTTTATCTGGTCGACGGAATTCCGGTTCCGAACATCAACCATATCGCCACTGAGGGGACCACCGGAGGCCTGGTATCGATGATCGACACCTCCGCGATCTCCAGCGTAGATTTTCTGACTGGCGGTTATGGCGCTCGCTACGATGGGCGGCTGTCTTCGGTCATCCGGATTCATACGCGAGATCTGAATGGAGGAAAAGCTCTTCGCGAAGCGGAGGTGGGATTTGTGGGAGCCGGCGGCACAACCGAAATGCCATTCCGTAACGGAAGCGTACTGATGGTGTCCGTCCATCGAAGCATCCTGAATCTTTTCACCGACAATATTGGCTTGAACGGGGTGCCGATTTACACCAACACGCTGATCCATGAGCAACTAAACCTTTCTCCGTCAGACTCTGTTTCGCTGTTAAGCCTGGGAGGCTTGGATTCGATCAACATACAGCCGGAGGCTTACGACAATGATGAAACGAACACGATCGACACCCAGTACAAAGGCTGGCGGTACACCAATGGAGCAGTGTGGCAGCACACCTATTCGGCGCATAGCTTTGGGCTGATAACTATCGCCGATTCAGAGGAAGATGAAGATATTCATCAGCAAGATCAACTGTTGAACAACATCATGCCGCCCGGTTATACGCGCGCGACACTACCAGCGACGCCCGTTTATGCGCAACGCACCCATGACGGCATCACCGACCTCAAATTCGACTACCAGGGAATCTTCAAAAAGAGAGTCACACTTCTTGCCGGGAGTGACGCACGCCTGCATCGCGTGAACTACAGCGTGGCGCAACCCATTGGCGAGCAAACGCCGCTCAGCACGAATCCAGCGCGAAGCGATGCCGCTAGTTTTGCACCTCACTTTTGGGTTGGAGAAACAGGCAGCTATGTGCAGGGCAATCTGGAAGTGACGAAAAGATGGGCAGTCGGAGGGGGTACAAGATTCCAGACATTCGCTTTTGGGGCAAACACTTCGCTGACGCCCCAATTCGAAACACGATACCTGCTGACGAACAACGTGGATGCGCATTTCAGGTTTGGGGAGTATGCGCAGATGCCACCATATATCTACCTGACAGCATTCGCGCAGAACCGTGACATGGTCCTCATCAGGGATCGGCAGATGTCGGGCGGCCTGGACTTTCAGCTTGGGACTCGCGGCAAATTAACGGTCGAAGGATATCAGAAGGTCTACCGCAATTACCCGGTCGCGAGCGAATACCCTACGCTGTCGCTCGCAAATATGGTCGATACATTGGGGCAGGAATTTCTCTGGCTCCCAATGGTCAGCCGTGGGGGTGGGCGGGCGGCCGGAATTGAGCTTTCTATTGCTGAGCATCCTAGCGCGCATCTCTCTTTAGTTGGAAATCTCGCCTATGCCCGCAGTAGATTCTCAGGACTGGATGGAGTGTTGCGCCCAGGCAATTTCGACTATCCGGTGATCGCAAATCTGGCCGGCGAGTACTGGCTGGGACCGAGATACGAGGTCAGCTTTCGTTACGAGTATTCCAGCGGACGGCCTTATACCCCGTTTCTTATGGACGCGAGCGCCGAACAGAACCGGCCGATCTACGATCTGAAACACGTCAACTCAAAGCGCGGCCCCTATTACAGCCGGCTCGACTTTCTGGTGAAACGCAACTTCATGGTGAGCGGAAGAATCCTGACAGTTTACGGCGGGCTGCAGAATGCGCTCGACCGCCAGAATTTTCTCGTTTACGCGTGGAGACCCCGCGTCGGTTACAGCGGCAATTGCGTGCCATCGCCAGAAGCGTGCATATCAGCGCAAACGCAGATGGGCATTTTCCCCAACTTCGGGGTACGGTATCGATTTTGATGCTGTTGCGGCGGGAAGCTCGATACATTCGTTCCGATGCCGACTCTCTACAACACAATTGCCAATCAGCATCCTGACCGGCTGGCTGCACTGAGCGACGGCATCTTAGCAGTGGCGCTGCGCGTCGCGCGCCGAACTACTGCGCGAGGATGTGGCGGTGGAGACCCGGCGCGCGGTGCGCCGGAGGGTGGTCGCTGCACAGACCCTGTATGCTCTGGACGCTCTGCTATGCGTGGTGGGCACGGAGGTGAGCATCGGATTCATTTTGCTCGGACGGCTGAACTATCCGATTGCGCCGGAGCTGCGGCGGTTGAGGCGCACTTCTGCGAGCGAGAAATGAGCAGCCTTCTATAATCAGCCAGAGGAAAGGGGCGTATGGCTGGAAATCTTGAAGGAAAGAATGCATTGGTCACCGGAGCTTCGCAAGGAATTGGGCGCGCGTGCGCGCTGGCGCTGGCCAAGGCTGGAGCCAAGGTAGGCATTGCCGCGCGGAACGAAGAGAAGCTGGGGGCCGTGGCTGCGGAGATTGCCGCGGCGGGGGGTACCGCGGAGATTTTTGTGCTGGATGTGAGCAGCGAAGAGTCGACCAAGACGGCGGCCAAGGATGCGCTGGCACGGCTGGGCACAGTGCACATCCTGGTGAACAATGCCGGAATTACGCGCGACACGCTACTGCTGCGGATGAAGCGCAGCGACTGGGACGATGTGCTGCAGACGAACCTGACAGGAACGTTCCTGCTGACACAGGCGCTGGTAAGCGGAATGATGAAGGCGCGCTGGGGGCGGATTATCAACATTTCCAGCGTGGTAGGCGAAACCGGGCAGGCGGGCCAGGCGAATTACGCGGCCAGCAAGGCGGGGCTGATCGGGTTCACGAAGAGCGTAGCGCGAGAGCTGGCTTCGCGCGGGATTACGGCGAATGCGGTAGCTCCGGGCTACATTGAAACGGCAATGACCGCGGTGCTCGATGAGAAGCAGCGAGACGCGATGCTGGGCCAGATTCCATTGGGAAGAGCGGGGACGGACGAGGATATTGCCGCGGCGGTGCGGTTTCTGGCGTCAGACGAAGCGGGATACATTACCGGGCACGTGCTGGACGTGAACGGCGGCATGTACATGTGATGGTGCTGCGGGTCCCACACAAGCCAAACCCAGGCTTGTATGGGGCACCCTCACTTTTTTTCATAACGAAACAGCGATAGGTGGCGACGATGTCGCCACCTATTTTGCTTCTGCGGCGAGTTGCGGAGCGGCCGTAGGGTGCATGCTCTGCACGCGCAGGATGCGGAAGAGGACGATCCAGAGGAGGACGCAGATGCCGCCGCTGACAAGAGCATCGGCGGCGAACGCTCCCGCAACACCGTGCCAGTCAAAGCCGTGGCCGTCGATGAACTCCATGTATACGATGGGGAGATTCATCGCGTTCGTAAGCAGGGCAAAGGTGGTGGCGGCCAGTGGATTTCCCTTACCGATGACTTCGAAGATGATGGCGTACGCGGTAGAGAAGGCCGCGGCCTGGAAGATGTTTTCGCCGAGAAACGCAAGCCCGTAGGTGGCGGGCACGCGCGGCAAGAGCAGCAGGCTGAGCGTGAAGCTGGCTCCGATGATGCCGACGGCGAGATACATGGGTCGCAGCGGAACCTTTTTGGCAATCGGAGGGATGAGGAAACTCCCGAAAATGCCGGCAAGGATGCCGCCAATACCCCCAAAGAGGCTGACCAGGCCCGGGCTTGCATGGAAATCCTTGCCCCAGCCGCCCAGCGTGTTGGTGAGCGCAAACGACGCCGAGGGCAGAAGGAACATCGTGAGCGCCACTAGAATCTCACGGCGCTTGAGGAGCGATACGACTTCCCTGCTGAAGCGAACGAAGCTTTCGCTCGCAAGCGTGTCGTCGGGCGGCGGCGCGGGGATGAAAAGGAAAGTCAGCATGGGCGCCAGAAACACGACAAAGATCATCATCGCGGCGTGGTCAGGTGAAAGGCGCTGTGTGACGTAGCCGGAGATGAGAATACCAAGACCGCCGCTACATATGTTGAAGACTGTGTTCCACGCACCGAGTTTGCTGCTCTGGTCCTTGTTGATGAGGGCTCCAGTCCATCCGCCGACCGAAGCACCATACAAGGCGAGAGACAGATACCCGATGATCATGACGGCTTCGATCTCGATCTGGGAAGGGTGGTACAGCACGGTGAATACCGTGGCGCAGACCGCCAGCAATCCGAAAACAAGCGAATAGGTGCGCCGGCGGAAGCGGACGTCAAGAAATGGCGCGATGAGGAAGACCCAGAAGCCGGGCGAGGTGATGACGGCGACAGCCGTGGCAATGTGTCCGCCGGGAACACCGAGGGCGGCGAGAATTTGCGGCAAAGTAACGATTACGAAACCGGAGACCATGCCAAAAGTGGCGACGGGGATGCTCAGCACCCACGCCGGAGGGACACGGCGCGGTGTGTTCATGCGCGATCTCCACGCGAGGAATGACAGGCTGGGGTATATGTCAGATCGGGAAGATTGGCAAAAATCAAAAGAAAAACATCCTCCGGACTATTTCTGAAAAACAGTATGCGCGGGGCAAATGCTCGGGCACCCGCAAACGGTAGAGGATAACAGTAATTCCCTGCTTTTGACCTCAAGACGGATGGCGCTAAACGTGTTCCACCACTTTTTTGCGTGGCGCGAAAAGCCACTTGCGCAAGACGATGGCGAGGAAGGCACAGGCGACGATGCTGATAAGAGCGTCTGTGAGGAGTGCTCCGGTGACACCGCCCCAGTCATAGCCGTGGCCATCGACAAATTCCATGTAATCAATGGGAAAACTTACAGCCGAGAAGAGCAAACCAAAGATAGTGGAGGCGAGCGGATTGTCTGGCCCGATGATTTCGTAGATAACGGCAATGGCAGTGGCGACGGCCGCGGCCTGAAGACCGGTTTCTCCAGAGAAAGCTAGAACAAAGGTCCAGGGCGCGCGCGGTAGCAGCAGCAGGCTGAGCGTGAAGGCGGCGCCGACGCAGCCGATAGCGAGATACAAAGGGCGCAGCGGAATTTTCCTGGCCAGGAACGGCACGAGGGCGCATCCCACAATGCTGCAAAAAACGCTGCCAATGCCGGTCGATGTGCTGACGAACGCGGGGCTGGCGTGAAAGGCTTTGCCCCAGCCCGCCAAAGCATTGGTAAGAGCAAACGAAGCCGAGGGAAATGTGAAAAGCGGCAATGCGACCAAAACTTCCCGGCGGTTGAAGAGTGATGCGACTTCGCGTGCGAAACGAGTGAAGCTTTCGCTGGCGAGCGTCTTGTCTGGCGGCGGTGCGGGAATGAGGGGAAAGACTACCAGCGGAGCCACAAATGCCGCGAAGGCGATGACTGCCGCATGCGCCGGAGTGAGGTGCTGGGTGAGATACCCGTTCAGGAGGATCCCGGCGCCACCTCCACCGAAGTTAAAGACGGTGTTCCATGCCCCGAGACGGCTGTCCTGATCTTTCTGGATCAGAGCGCCGGTCCAGCCGCCAATGGCGAAGTTGTACAAACCGGCGAAAAGTATGCCGGCAAGCATGACGGCCTCCACCACGGCGAGGTTCGAGTGATAGAAGATGGTGAAGCCGGCGGCGCCGGCGGCAAGTATCCCAAAGACGATTGCGTAGGTGCGGCGGCGGAAACGGACGTCAAGAATGGGGCCGACAAGGAAAACCCAGAATGCGGGCGAGGTTACGATCGCGACGGCAACGGCGATGTGACCACCGGGAACGCCCCCGGCAGCGAGCATCTGCGGCATGGTGACGACGGCGAAGCCGAATATCATGCCGTAGGTGAGCACGGGGAGGCTGAGGATCCAGGGAGCGGGGATGCGGCGTTGAGGACTCACGAGAGTGCTCCACGCGGCGCTGCGCCAAGTTCAAATCGTAATGAACGGACGCCTACTGTGATACGACACGGGGGCCATCGGCGATTCTCTTTCAAAACGGGCAGATCAGCACCGCCTCATACTTGCTCGGGCGCGATGTGAACAGCAAAGAGCCACTTTCGCAGCGTGATGGCGAGCAGGACACAGGCGGCGATGCTGATTCCGGCAGCCACCACGAATCCACCGACGAGGCCATGGTGGTCGAGTCCCCAGCCGATCCAGAAGCCCGTATAGGTGATGGGCAGATTGATCGCGGCGATCAAAAGGGTGAAGAGCGTGGCAGCAAGAGGATTGTCGGGGCCGATGACCTCAAAGGCGATGGCAAAAGCGACGGTGAATGCGAGTGCCTGAAAGATGATTTCGCCGGTGAAGACGAAACCGAAGGTCCAGGGCGCACGGGGCAGGAGCAGCGTGCCGATGGTGAACAGGGAGCCGACAAATCCGATGCCGAGATACAGCGGCCGCAGCGGAATTTTCTTCGCCAGCAGCGGTACAAGGAAGCTGCCCCCGAGGCCAGCCACAACAGAACCTGCGCCGGCAAAGAGACTCACCGTGTTGGCGCTGGCATGATAGTCGTCGCCGATGCCGGCAAGCACGTTGGTGAGGGCGAAGGATGCGGTGGGCAGCACGAACAGGGCAAGCGCGATGAGGACATCGCGGCGCTTGAGCAGGGCGATGACCGCGCGCCAGAAACGGCCGAAGCTCTCGCTCGCGAGGAGCTTGTCGGGCGGAGGCGCGGAGATGAAGAAGAAGAAAATCTGCGGCAGGAGCAAAGCAACAAACATGAAAACCGCCGCAAGGATCGGGGGCGAATGGAGAATGATGTGGCCGCCGATGATGATCATGACGCCGCTGGAGCCGATGTTGGCAACGTTGAACCATTTGCCGAGCCGGCTGTCCTGTTCTTTGTCGATGAGGCTGCCCATCCAGCCGCCGACAGAGCCCTGGTAGAAGGCGACGGCCAAATAGCCGGCGATCATGACGATTTCGACCTGGAGCACATTGTGGTGGTCGAAAACCGTAAATGCGGCGGCAGCCGCCGTGAGCACGCCGAAGAAAATTGCATAGGTGCGGCGGCGGAAGCGGACATCGAGCATCGGCGAAAAGAGGAAGGCCCAGAAGCCCGGCGAAATAATGGCGGCGGTAATGGCGGCAATATGACCGCCAGACACGCCCTGAGCGGCGAGGAGTTGCGGCAGAATCACTACGGCAAAGCCACCCATCATGCCAAACGTGGCATTGGTGAGTCCCATCATCCAGATGGGGGCCCGTTTGCGCTTTGAGACCGGGGCGTCAGGCATGGAAATTCCCCGGATTGGGGTCGAACGCGAGGGGACCGGCGGGCTTGCGATGGAAAACTGCCATAAGCTCTTCTACAGCAATTTGTGAAGGTTGCAAATTGTAAAGCTCATCCGAAGGGTGGAATTCAAGTTGGTTCCCGGACAAAAAAAAGTAATTTTCGGGGCTATATCACATGCAATTCTTGAAAAACTGTGCCATGCTTTGGGCGAATTGAAACCCCGCACCGGGAGTTTGACCTTGAAGACACGTCCACACCTGGTGACCATGGCCGTCCTGCTGGCCATCCTGTTCCCTGCGGTGACGTATGCCGCAGGCCCGCGGGAAGTGACCTACATGAGCGATGGTCAACCGGTACATGGGCTGCTGTATGAGCCAACCGGTCATGGGAAACATCCTGCCATTGTGGTGGTTCACGAGTGGTGGGGACTGGATGGGTGGATCAAGGAACAGGCACAGAATCTGGCCAACGAAGGCTATGTGACGTTGGCTGTGGATCTGTACCACGGAAGGGCGACCACGAATCCGGCAACGGCACGTCAGCTGATGATGAGCTTAAATCACCGGCAGGCGGTGGATAACGTGGTGGCAGCAGCGAAGTACCTGGCTGCCCAGCCGAATGTGGATGCGCAACGGATCGGCGCGGTGGGCTGGTGCATGGGAGGCGGATACGCGGCCCTGCTGGCGGTTCATGATCCGACCCTGCGGGCAGTGGCCATCAATTACGGAGAACTTCCGGTCAGCCGCAAGCAACTGGAGAAGATCCACGCGGCGGTACTGGGAATTTTCGGCGGAATCGACAGGGTCGTCACGCCGGAACAGGTGCACGCCTTTGAGCAGACGATGCAGACGCTGGGCAAACCGGTGGTTGTAAAGATTTACCCGGACGCGGGACACGCCTTTGAGAACCCAAACAACAAAGGCGGCTACCGCGCAGCAGATG
The DNA here is from genome assembly GCA_021810735.1 of Acidobacteriota bacterium. Next base: position 5,489 of record JAJZIF010000036.1, on the reverse strand, counting down.
CGGAGAATGCGCAATCGGAAATGAGGGAGTTTTTCGCGCGAGAGTTGAAGCAGTAGTACCCGGAAACGGGATCGCAGGCTCTCAAAACACGGCAAAGGAGGCGCAACTGGCAACAAGAGTTGTGCTTAGACGAACAACTCGTAAAAAAGTCGCAGTTGGAACAAAATTTTCTTGCATGTCAGTCTCTGACATGTTAACTATGCAGGCAATACCTCAGTTGAATCTTACAGGATTGGAACTGGGGGGAAAGTGTAGGACCAGGCAAGATGGTAAAAATCGGCATGACAATCCGTGGCTATCGTTTACAGAAAGGCCTGTCGCAAGGCGACATTGAAAAGCGCACAGGCTTGTTGCGTTGCTACTTGTCCCGCGTTGAAAACGGACATACGGTTCCCTCGCTCGATACGCTCTCCAAGATCGCTTCAGCACTCGATCTGCCGTTGGCCCAGTTTTTTGCCGAGGATACGCTCGGCCGCGAGCTGAACACGCAGAAACTGTCCGATGACGAACTCCGCTTCCTGACACAGATCCGGCGGTATTCGTCCAACCTGAATGACAGCGACCGCAAGCTGCTTCTCGCCATGGTCAAGAAGTTCGCGGCGACGGCGGTGAAGTAACTCGCCCTTCCTTTTCGTTCCGACCAGAATGCGGCAGAGGAAATCTCTCGCTCTGCCGCACTCCGCCTTCACGTCCTGAGACTCTAGGATTTCCTCGTCAGCCCAGCGTTGGGATTCCGCCCATGTGGAATGAATAGACGCCATACGCCAACAGCATGAGGAAGAATCCCATGCCGACGATGGCGGTGCGGCGGCGCAATAGAAACGTTTCAGGATCGGCGCCAATGCGCGGGACCATGGGAAGCCCCATGAGAATGCCGCAGACGAAGCCGCCGAGGTGCGCCATGTTGTCGATCTGAATGACGAAGTGCATCAGGTCGCCGCCCGCGCCGAAGATGAAGTTCAAAATTGCAAAGTAGATAACGCTGCGGCGAAGCTTGCGCAACTCAAACTGAGGAATAGGCAGGAGCGGCGACTTGAGCAGGACGATAAGTACTCCGGCAATACCAAAAATGGCACCGGAGGCACCCATACTGACGTAGTTGGGATGGATGGCTGTACTGAGGATGTCCCCGGCCAGGCCGGTGAGAACATAGACGGCCACAACCCCGAGCGGACCCAGAAGCGGCTCGCCCAGCAGTCCCAGATTCCACAGGCACCACATGTTGCCGGCGATATGGATGATGCCGGCATGGACGAACATGGCAGTAAAGAGACGCCACCACTGCCCGTAGACAAAGACCAAAGCACCCTGATCTGCACCCCAGCGAATGAGGTCGTTGACAGTAGGCGACCACCAGGAGACGCCCGAGAAGCACATGGCAAGGTAGACGAGGACGTTGATCCCGACCAGGGTATAGGTAGCCGGTGCCATGGCCCAGTGGTTGCGGCGGCGCGGCGGCGGAGGATTGTACGAGCGCTGGGGCGCTTCGTAGTAATACTCCTGCTGCGCCGGCATCTGGCCTGGAGGTATGATCTCGGGCGATCGGCTCTTCCCGCTTCGATAGCTATTGCCTGTCGCTCGATTCATAAAGGTCTTTCTTTAGCGTAACTGCGATGGCTGCGGGTGACAATCGGCAGGAAGCCCTCCATCTCACTTACAATTTTAGATTCGACGCAGCAAAAAATTCGCAACAGCGGCAAAGGAGAGCGAAGTGGACGGTTGGAAAAAAGTGCGGCGGGCGTTGTTGAGCGTAACGGACAAGACCGGACTGGTGGATTTTGCCCAGAAGCTGGCGGCGCAGGATGTGGACCTGATCTCAACCGGCGGCACGGCGCGCGTACTGCGCGAGGCGGGCCTGAAGGTTCGCGATATCTCTGAATTGACGGGATTTCCCGAGATGCTGGATGGGCGAGTGAAGACGCTGCACCCGAAGGTGCATGGCGGAATTCTGCACATTCGCGGCAATGCCGAGCACCGCGCGGCGGTCGAGGCGCACGGGATTGAGCCGATCGACATGGTGGTGGTGAACCTGTACGCCTTTGAAGCGACGGCGGCCAAGCCGGGCGTGACGGTGGGACACCTGATCGAGAACATCGATATTGGCGGCCCCTCGATGGTGCGTTCGGCGGCAAAGAATTTTGAGGACGTGGCCGTGGTGACGGCCGTGAGCGACTACGCCGCCCTGGCCGAAGAGTTGGACGGGCACAACGGCGCGCTGAGCCGCGAGACCCGCTGGCGGCTGGCAAAGCAGGCCTTTGCCACGACGGCAGCCTACGACACGGCGATTGCGAACACGCTGGAGCAGATTGCCTCGCCGGAGGCGGACGCGGTGGTGGACGTGGGCGATCCGCTGAAAGCAGAGTTTCCAGCAGCGCTGCGCATCAACTATCCGCTGGCGATGCCGTTGCGCTACGGGGAGAATCCTCATCAGAAAGCAGCTCTCTACAGCAACGGCAGCGGCACGGGCATTGCCGGTGCGAAGCAGTTGCAGGGCAAGGAGTTGAGCTACAACAACCTGGTGGATCTGGATGCCTGCTGGGATTTGGCGCAGGAGTTTGATGAGCCAATGGTGGCGATCATCAAGCACACCAACCCCTGCGGCGCGGCCCGCGCTGAGACGGTAGTAGAAGCCTATCGCAAGGCTCTGGCAACGGATCCGGTGTCGGCCTTTGGCAGCGTCATCGGCATCAACCGGGTGGTGGACGGCGAAGTCGCCGAAGAGATGGCCAAGCTCTTTGTGGAGGCGATTGCGGCTCCCGGATTTACCGACGAAGCCAAGGCGCGGTTCGCCGCAAAGAAGAATCTGCGGCTGGTGGAAGTGACTCCGGCGAAACCGGGGCGCGTGGTGCGGCAGGTTTCCGGCGGGCTGCTGCTCCAGGATGCGGACACGGGCCGCGTGACGGCAAACGAACTGAAGGTGGTCACCAAGCGCTCGCCAACCGACGAGGAGCTGACTTCCATGCTCTTTGCCTGGAAAGTATGCAAACACGTCAAATCGAATGCGATTGTGTACGCGCGCAACGACCAGACGGTGGGGGTGGGCGCCGGCCAGATGAGCCGCGTCGACGCAGCCAGGTTTGGCGCGATGAAGGCGATCCTGCCGATGCACGGCTGCGTGGCGGCGTCGGACGCATTCTTCCCGTTCCCAGACGGCCTCGAAGTGGTCGTTTCATCGGGCGCGACCGCGGTGATTCAGCCGGGTGGCTCGGTGCGCGACGCGGAGGTGATTGAGGCTGCGGACCGGCTGGGGATTGCCATGGTATTCACGGGCATGCGGCACTTCCGGCACTGAGGGAGTTGCGGCCGAAGGCGGAGCTGGTTCACCGCAAAGACCCCAAAGAAGCGCCGCACCACTGGGACAATCTCGAACCTCGCACTGGGATCAGAGGATACTGGTGCGAGGTTCGTGCGCATCCGGGGCTGTCGCAAGGGCAAATGTCACAGTAGTGTGCTGTCCGCGCCTGTAAGATGAAATTGTGGCGATGGAAAGCTCCAGCAACGCCGGCAAAACTGCGGCGAAGTCTCTTCATCTGAAAACCTCGTTGATGATCCTGGTGATGATCTTTGCCGGGCCACTGGGCAATGTACTCCTCGGCAAGGGCATGAAGCACGCCGGGGTGCTGCGGATATGGCCACCCGATGCGCTGCTTGCGACCGGTATCCATATCTTTTCCACGCCGGCAATCTGGATGGGCATCGGGTCGCTGATCCTGTTTCTCGTGTCGTACATGCTGGTGCTCTCGTGGGCCGATTACAGCTATGTGCAGCCGGCAGCATCACTGGCCTACGGCGTGGTGGCGCTGTTGAGCTGGCTGATCCTGGGCGAGCACGTGTCGCCGCTGCGCTGGCTGGGTATCGCGATCATCTGCCTGGGCGTGTTTGTGGTGGGAAGAACAAATCCGCGAACCACGCATCCAGCGGAAGTTATGCCAGACACCACCGGACCGGAACCAGCGGGCCAAAATATGGCGGGAGCGGACTAAATGCTGAAGAACTATATCCTGTTTTCGCTCATTGTGGTGTCCGGAACGGGCGGCGAGTTGTGCGTTTCGCGCGCCATGAAAACCGTAGGCGAAGTGACAAGCTTTCACCCGGTAGCAGTCATACGCGTGATTCTGCGCGCGCTGCGGGAGCCGTGGATGTGGGTCGGCGTGGCCATGATGGCCACCGCGTTTTTCGCACTGCTGGGCGCACTGGCTGAACTTCCGGTGAGTTTCGTGGTGCCGGTGACCGCCCTGAGCTACGTGGCCGGGGCGATCGGCGGAGTGACCTTCCTCAAGGAACATGTGACGCCGCAGCGCTGGCTGGGCGTGGCGCTGGTGGCGCTGGGCGTGACACTCGTGGTGCTGGGCAAGGGTTAGCGGCATGGCAGACGACACGATGGAACTGCACAAAGGCTTTCTGCGGCGTGCGATTGCGCTGGCCGTGAAGAATGTCGAGGCCGGGAACGGCGGTCCGTTTGGCGCGGTGATGGTGCGCGAGGGCAAAGTGGTGGCCGAAGCGGGCAATTCCGTATTCGCGACGAATGATCCGACAGCGCATGCCGAGGTAAATGCGATTCGCGCCGCGTGCCAGAAGCTCGGCGTCTTCCGGCTGGATGGGTGCACGCTCTATACAAGCTCGGAGCCTTGCCCCATGTGCCTGGCAGCCTGCTACTGGGCGCACCTGGACTCTATTTTTTATGCCGCAAACGCAGAAGACGCGGCGCGGGCCGGCTTCGACGATGCATTTCTGTACCGCGAGCTGGCGCTCCCGGTGAGCGAACGCACCTTGCCCGCCGAAGAAATGCTGCGCGAGGAAGCGCAGGCCGGTTTTGCCGCCTGGGACGTAAGCCCCTACAAGCAGCCCTACTGAGGTGTTGCTGCGAGATTCCTGCACGGAATGCGCGGCGGCATGAATCACGCAGGATGCGTGAGCGCGGTGATGAGTTCAGCCCACTGCGGCCAGCTGGCCAGCAGCTCTGCGCGCGACCCGCTGTCATAGTCTTCGTATTCAAAACCGGGACTAACCGTGCAGCCAAGCAGCGCCCAGCTTCCGCCCGGCAGCAGGCGAGAGCCCTGCCAGATGCCGCGTTCGACAACAGCCTGCGGGCGCTCACCCGCCGCGAGATCGCGTCCAATGACGATGTGCCGGCCTTCGCCCTTGGGCGCCAGCTGGAGCATCTCGACCGGATCACCCGCGTAGTGGTGGAAGATTTCGTCGCTGCGAAGCCGGTGCATTTCGCTGAACGAATCCGGCTCCAGCAGATAGTAGATGGCTGTAGCCACACGGCGCGGACCGGGATAGCGGCCCGGCGCAAAGCTGGACGGGGCAAGAATTTCGTCCGATGCCCAGGTCTGGATAAACCAGCCGCCCTCGCGTGGGTGTGGCGTGAGCCCAAGCTGCTGCTTGATTTCGTCTGCAGTCATGAAACGTGTCCTTCCATCCTCATTTTCTGTCGAACCTTCTCCATTTTCCTGCGCTATTCTGGACGAACCGCTGAGCATTCC
>JAJZIF010000645.1 GCA_021810735.1 Acidobacteriota bacterium | reverse complement strand
GGTAGTGGCTTCTTCCAGCGCGAACCCCATCGCGCGCGCGATTTCTTTTGCCTGATGAAATAGCTGAACGGTTCCTCGCCCGCGCTCCATCGGCGGACGGTTCATACCGCCAGTAACGGTCACGCTGCAACCGCGGTCCGTCGCGCGCAGCCCGCGAAACAGCCGCTCCACACGCGCCGCATCCCGCATCCGTGCAATTCGCACATCCACTTCCGCCCGCGCTTCCGCCGCAATCACATTCACTCGCGTGCCGCCGCAAATCGTCCCAGGATTCACCGTCAGCCCCGTTTTCAAATCGGTAAACCGCGAAATCTTTTCGATCAGTCGAGCAAGTTCGAGCACCGCGGAATGTCCGCTTCCGAAATCAACGCCACTATGCGCGGCCACGCCTCGCACGTGAATGGAATAATCACCGACGCCTTTGCGCGCGGTCTTGTACGCTCCCTGCGGGCCCTGCGCCGGCTCCAGAACAAATACCTTCGAACACTCACGCGCAATTTTCTCCGTCACCGCGCGTGAAACAGGACTGCCAACTTCTTCCTCGGAGTTCAACAGCACCACCACCGGCGCGGCCAGCGCCTCGGCTTCGCGCAACATCGCCAGCGCGTGCAGCGCCATCACCACGCCCGCCTTCATGTCGTACACGCCGGGGCCGAAAATTTTCCCCTTCGCCTTACGAAACGGCATCGTCGCCAGCGTTCCCATCGGCCAGACGGTGTCGAGATGTCCCAGCAGCAGAATCGGCTTTTGTTTTGCGCTCGCAACTCGCCCAGAACCCGGACCCATCGCTCCGAACCGCACTTCCAGCAGATCGCCGAATTGCTTTTGCCGGCGCCAGCGGATTTTTCCGCCCAGTTCTTCAAGCCAGCCCGCGACGAGGCGACTGGCGCGGTCCACCGCACCCTTGTTTTCGCTCGGCGACTCTACGGAAACCAGCGCCTCCAGTTGCTGCACTATTCTTTCCTGGCGGCTTTTCGCGTCTTTCAGCAGGCGTCTGGGTTCATATTCTGGGATAGTGCTCATGGCTTAACATCCTTTCAGATGCGATTTTCGCACTGTTCGAAGTGCGGCCACGACACAATGTGTGGTAAGTTTGCCGCATCTATCTCGACGCGACTCCTTATAGGATAAGAGTTTACAGGATTGGAGCTTGGCGATCGCGCGCAATCTGCAATTCGAACAGACCATCGGTGGCTCGGTCGAGTTTTCCGGAATCGGCCTGCACAGCGGAGCGCCGGTGCATCTGCGTTTGCTGCCCGCACCCGGTGGCGCGGGAATTTTGTTTCGCCGCACCGACCTCGACAATTTTGAGATTCCCGCCATTGGACGCAATGTAGCGAAGGTCAGCTATGCCACCAGTTTGATGCGGCAAGGCGTGCTGATTTCCACCACGGAGCACCTGCTTTCCGCGCTGATCGGCTATGGCGTCGACAATGTCATCGTCGAACTGGACAACCTCGAACTGCCGATCCTCGATGGCAGCGCTCTTCCTTATATAGAAGCATTTCAGTCCGTCGGCTTGCGCACGCAGCGCCGCCGTCGCGAATATCTTCGCATCCGTAAAACGATTGAAGTGCATGACTCCAGCAAGTTCATCGGCGTGTATCCGGGCGAAGGCTACAGCGTTTCCTATGCCATCGATTTTCCATCGCCCATCGGCAAGGAGTCGTTTCAGTTGGATCTGAACACTGGCGCCTACGCGTCCGAGCTGGCCGCGGCCCGCACGTTCGGCTTCCGCGAAGATGAACAGATGTTGCGGGACATGGGCTTGATTCGCGGCGTATCGCCGGAAAATGCGATCGTCCTGACGCGACGCGGGGTACAGAACGGCCCACTGCGTTTTCCCAATGAGTTTGTTCGCCACAAGATTCTGGATCTGATTGGAGATTTGGCGCTGGCGGGCAAACGTATCCAGGGCCACGTTGTCGCGGAGCGCGCCGGACACGCCATGCACACAGCATTGGTCGCGCGATTGTTGCAGGACCGTTCGGCGTGGGAGCTGGTACATCTGCCCGTCATGGAACAGGAAATGCCGGTCCCATCGCTGCTGCGTCCAGCGACACTCTCCGCCTAATCCAGTTTTGCGCCACCCATCCAGAATATTTTTTTCACGGCAAAAATGCCCACTTGAAAATAGTTGCTAGGGCAACTAATATTGCACATATGGTTGCTAAGGCAACTAATTTTTCGGAGGCTCCAATGTCTCGGTCAAAAAGCCAGCGGGTCAGCCGTCTCGAGGATCATGTCGGGTATTGGCTGCGTTTTGTCTCCAATCATGTGTCGGCGTCGTTTGCCCGGCGTCTGGAAAAGCTCGACATCAGCGTCTCGGAATGGGTGGCGATGCGGAAACTCTACGACGAGCCCGCGCCGAGTTCTTCCTCCGCGCTCGCGGAGGCCATGGGAATGACCAAGGCTCCAGTCTCGCGACTGGTGGAGCGGCTGGTTCAGAAGGACCTGGTCGAGCGTCGAGCCAGTCAAGAGGATGGTCGCGCGCAGGAGATTCGGCTGAGCTCCATCGGGCAGAAGCTTGTTCCCAGGCTGGCCGCCATTGCCGACCAGAATGAC
>JAJZIF010000644.1 GCA_021810735.1 Acidobacteriota bacterium | reverse complement strand
ATGATAGAAATCCTCGGAAAACATTCGTATTTCTTCTTCGTGAAGAACTCACGTCGAGGAATGTCATACTCTGACGGGCGTATTTGTCCGGGGAATACCCTGCCGTCGTCACTCGACAAATGCTTGTGTGGGTACGCACCGCCCACATTCGCCCACTGTCGCAGCATAACCGAACTGCGCTATGCTGGAGGCCATCAACGGTAGCCCGGCCTGCGGCTGCCTCTGGAGTTCGGAATGAGCGATTTTGTACTCAACGTCAATGGCGCTCGACTCCACGTCAACGCTCCTGCGGATGAGAGCCTGCTCTGGGTTCTGCGCAATCGTCTGAATCTCACCGGAACAAAATACGGCTGCGGCGAAGGCGAGTGCGGAGCCTGCACCGTGCTGGCGGACGGCCAGGCGATCCGGTCATGCCTGGTGCCGGCAAGTGCGGCCGTATCCTACAAGATCATCACCATCGAGGGGCTCGCCGCAGATGGCAAGCTGACTCCGCTGCAACAGGCTTTTCTTCACGAAGAAGCCATGCAGTGCGGATATTGCACCTCCGGCATGATCATGAATGCCGCTTCGCTGCTGCGCTCCAAACCGCATCCCACGCACGACGAAATTGTCGAGGCGATGAACGGCAACCTCTGCCGCTGCGGTACCTATCCTCGCATTCTTGCCGCCATAAAACGCGCCGCCGGTGAGCCGGAAAATGGAGGCAGCCGATGAAGCCTCTCGATCTCGAATCACCCGAATACGGACAGGGAGCCACCAGCAACGCTTCCACTCGCACAAGCTTCCAGCTCGACCGCCGCGACTTTCTCAAGGTGCTCGGCGGCGGCCTCTTCATCTGCATGACTGACCTCCCGGGCTGGGCGCAGGAGTCCGGCCATTTCTTTGGCCGCCACGAGTTGCCGAAGAACATCAGCGCGTGGCTCCACATCGCAGCCAATAACCAGGTGAAGGTGTTCACCGGCAAAGTGGAAGTCGGACAGAACATCCGCACTTCGCTTGCCCAGCAGGTCGCCGAGGAACTGCGCGTCCCCTTTGACTCCATCACGATGATCATGGGAGACACCGCTCTCGTTCCATGGGACATGGGCACTTTTGGCAGCCGCACCACTCCCACCATGGCTCCCATATTGCGCACCATGGCCGCCGCTGCGCGCGAATCCCTCACGCAAACAGCCGCAAGGCGCTGGCACGTCGAGACAGCCGAATTAGTCGCCGCTGACGGCAAAGTCACTGACAAGAAACATTCGCGCTCGTTCACCTATGGCGAACTGACTCGTGGCAACAACATCGTGAAAGTCGTCACCGGCCACCCCGCGCTCACTCCCGCAACCCAATGGAAGATCGCCGGCACGCCCGTCCCCAAAGTCGGCATCCGCAAGTTTGTCACCGGCGAGCACAAGTACCCGTCAGACATCGTTCGCCCCGGAATGCTCTTTGGCGCCGTCCTGCGGCCCTCCGGCTTCAATGCAACGCTCGAATCCATTGACACAGGCGCAGCAGAAAAAATCCCCGGCGTACAAGTCGTGCGCGACGGAGATTTCGTCGGCGCCGTCTCGCCCGATTCCTACACCGCGCACCAGGCGGTGAAGGCCATCCACGCCAGGTGGAGTGTTCCCGCGCAGCCGTCCAATCAGAATCTCTTCCAATACTTGAAAAACCATCCGGAGACGGGCGGCCGTTTCGCGGAAGCGCCGCACACGGCGGGCAACGTCGCGCAGGCCCTCGCCGCCGCCGATCTCAGGCTCGAAGAGCAGTACACGGTGCAATTCATCGCGCATTGCCCTCTCGAACCCCGCGCCGCCGTCGCCGAGTGGGACGGCGACCACTTGACCGTCTGGACCGGAACCCAGAGGCCCTTCGGCATTCGCGACGACCTGATGCAGGCTTTCCATCTGCCTGTCGAAAAGGTGCGGGTGATTCAGCCGGATATGGGCAGCGCCTACGGCGGCAAGCACGAGAATGCGGCAACCATCGAAGCGGCGCGCCTGGCCCGAGCCGCAGGCAAACCCGTAAAGGTCGAGTGGACTCGCCGCGAAGAAATGACCTGGGCCTACTTCCGCCCCGCCGGCCTCATGGAAATCAAGGCCGGCGCACGCCGCGATGGAACCCTCGTGGCATGGGAGCATCACAATTACAACTCCGGACCCGCCGCGATCGGCACCCCCTACGAGGTTGCCAATCAACTGATTCAATATCACCCCACGGAATCGCCGCTCCGCCAGGGCTCCTATCGCGCGCTCGCCGCCACGGCAAACAACTTCGCACGCGAAAGCCACATGGATGCGATGGCGCACGCTCTTCACAGCGACCCGCTCGAATTTCGCTTGAAAAATCTCTCCGACGCGCGCCTCCGCGCTGTCTTTGAGAAAGCAGCCGACGGCTTCGGCTGGGCCCGCGCGAAATCGACGCCGGACCGCGGCTTCGGCATCGCTGGAGGCACCAGCAAAGGCGGCTATGTCGCGACTTGCGTGGAAATCGAAATCGATCCTGCGACCAAAACGCTCCACCTCCGCCGCGTCGTGCAGGCCTGGGAGTCAGGCGCAATTGTCAATCCCAACGGGCTCCAAAA
>JAJZIF010000643.1 GCA_021810735.1 Acidobacteriota bacterium | reverse complement strand
CGCATGCGCGATGTACTGCACGGTGTATTGCCGATGCAGTTGTATCGGTGCAGACGCCATCGCCAGAGGAACGGAACCACTGGCGTGTTCCGGGCCGCGATCCTCCTGCTGACTTGCGGAAGTTTGTTTGAAGGATGCGAACAGGTCTTTATTCGAGGACTGCGGGGGCACGTTCCACGTGGCTCGTAGCGCGGAGAGAGCGCTCTCTGCTGTCGAATGATCGGCAGCAGCCACCGCGATGAAATCACCGTCCTGGACGACTTTTGCACCGGAGATTTTCTCCGCGCCACTGGCGTCAAGCGAGACGAGCGTGGCATTGAATCCTGCTGGCCGCAGCACCTTTCCGAACATCATGCCCGGTCGAACGATGTCGGAGGGATACTTGTGTTTCCCGGTGACAAAGTCGCGGCCATTGACCTTTGGAATGGCGGTTCCGGCGACCTTCCAATCGGTGGCCGGAGTCAGGGCGACCTCGCCGGACACCGTCTTCATGAGTTTCTCGCCGCGCGTCAGTTCGCCGTAGGTGAGTGATTGACCTTTCCGTGGGTCTGTCACTTTGGCGTTTGCGGCCGTCAGCGCAGATGGATCGGTTTTCCATCTCGCGGCAGCCGTTTCTATCAACAACTGTCGCGCAGCCGCCGCCATGGTGCGTAGCTCGGGTCCCATGGTGGGCGTGGTGCGGCTGCCAAACGTTCCCGCGTCCCAGGGGACCAGATCGGTGTCCCCCATGACCATGGTAATGGTGTCGAAGGGGACCCGAAGTTCCTCCGCGACGGATTGCGCGAGAGAGGTCCGGATATTCTGCCCAACTTCCACCTTGCCGGTGAAGACGGTGACGCGGCCATTGGCTGCAATGTGCAGCCACGACGCGATGTCCTTCGGCAGTTCGTGCCCGCCGAAGGTGCGGCCTGACTCCTGAGCCCATGTGGACGCATCCGCGAGGCAAACCAGCAGCCCTCCGCCAAAGAGTTTCAGAAAGTCGCGGCGGTCGAGTCGGAACCAGTGCGGCTTGTCGTCGATGGTGTGTTGTGCGAGTTCGGCGGCGAGCGGATCAAGGACCTTCATTGGCCACCTGCCTTCGTCGGCGACTGCGAAGCTCGCTTTACCGCGTCGATGATGCGCGGATATGTGCCGCAGCGGCAGATGTTTCCATCCATGTGCGCGACGATCTGCTCTTCAGTAGGATGGGGCGTTTTGCGCAGCAACGCGGTGGCGGAGAGAACCATGCCGGAGGTGCAGTAACCGCACTGGAATGCTCCCTCCTCCAGAAAAGCTTGTTGGACCGGGCTGAGTTGTCCATTCTGCTCCAGCCCTTCGATTGTCGTGATATTTGCCCCCGTGGCACCGGAAGCGGGCGTAATGCAAGAGCGAGCTGGCTGGCCATCCAACAGCACTGTGCAGGCGCCGCACTGGCCCTCGCCGCAACCGTACTTGGTACCGGTCAAGTTGAGGCGATCGCGCAGGACAAAAAGGAGACTCTCGTCGGGCGGAGCGCTGACATGCATGTCGGCGCCGTTCACTTTGAGAACAAAATCGGCCATTCCAGCCCTCCCGCCTATCAAGGATACGCCCGTCCACAGCGCCAGATTCCTGTTATTTCCGCGGCGTCACGCTCTCATAGGAAGTCAAGGCCAGCGTCTTTTTCGTTGCACCTCTGGCACGCGGCTCAACGCTCTAATCGCAGCGAAGCGCGACCATGGGGTCGACTCGGGTGGCGCGGCGAGCGAGATCCGGAGTCATGCCGGCGCTCTGCTTGTGCGCCGCCGAGGCGGCCACGTAGCTGTCCAGCTCTTCGTCGAGTTCGTGCTCGACACTCTGCTTGTGGAAGAGACCTTTCAAGCCAGCGACCAGGTTGGTGAGCCAGATCATGGTGAATCTCCTGTGGCTTTCTGCTTCCAATTCCGAATTACGCTTCCAGGATGCGCGAAATTGCTGCGATCTGGCGGTGCCATTGTTCAGTTTCTGAGGTAAGAGCTTTGCGACCAGTCGCAGTGAGCAGGTAATACTTGGCGCGGCGGTTGTTTTCTGTCGCGCGCCATTCGGACCTGACACGCCCTGCACGCTCCATGCGGCTGAGAGCCGGCAGCAGCGAGCCGGGGTTGACGCGGAAGACGCCATCGCTGATCTGCTCGATGCGCAGAGCTACTCCGTAGCCGTGCATGGGCTCAAGCGCGAGAGTCTTGAGAATAAGCATTTCCAGGGTTCCCTGGACCAGGTCGCTGGACTTTCCGTCCTGCTGTTTTCCTTCAACTATTTTGGCGGGCATGGCCGTCTCCCCTTGATAAACAAGAGGAGACGCCTTTTCCTCTGGATTGTCAAGAGGAGCGAACGCGGTATCTGTGGATAGCGTCGAAGCGACGGATCAGCCCAGGTCGAGGCAACCCAGGATGATCCGTCGCTCTATACATGCGTGAAGCTAGCGCGCAGTCCAGCCGCCATCGATCAGCAGAGTGTGGCCTGTAATCAGCGAGGCGGCAGGAGAAGCGAGAAAGACCACTGCGCCGGCAACTTCGATGGGTTCGCCAATGCGGTGCAACGCGGCAATGTTCTGGATCACTTCGGCGTGAAA
>JAJZIF010000642.1 GCA_021810735.1 Acidobacteriota bacterium | reverse complement strand
TCCGTTCCCGTTGTTCCGATAGAGATGATTCGTGGCATGGATTCCGTCCGGAGCTGAATGGTTTGTAACGCCTGGGATGTATCGCCCATTGACAACATAAAGACTCAGATAACCACTGTTGTTGTAATCGATCCATGCGCAGCCGGAGCCGGTGCCTTCCAGGATGGAGCTCAGTTTCTTCTCCCCAAAAGAATGGCGGAAATTGATCCCCGACTGTGCGGTCACGTCCTGAAAGTGTGGCAACTCCGTCATGGACTGTTGCAGCGTTTGCCCCAGAACCCCGGAGGCAGCCACGAGAACAACACCTGCGGCACCAAGAACAGTGCCGGCAATAGCAAGGGATGGAAAGGATTTCATTAGCGGCCTCAATGTTGTGGGGGCTTCCGTGTAGTCGATGTCACGCCAAGCGCAATCGGCATATCAAAGCGCCGCAGCACTATAGGCCAGTGATCTGGAGGGGCAAGAGCATGACTCTCATGGCACCCGAGGCAAGCCCGGTCTTCCCCGTTCCGCGTCCAGATCCAGCTCTGCTGTGCCTGGAGGATGCGGCCCGCTGGCCCGATCAGCTCGAACCGTACCGGCATGTCGGCGGGGATGGTTGCGTAGAAGGATCCGTCCTTTTCCACGGGAGCATCCCCAAGAACCTGCTCCCGCTTTCCCGATCGTCGAAGCGCAATCACCCTCACGTCGACAATTCGCCCTGGAAGGTGCTCGCCTGAAAAGTCCTGCGAGAGGTACGCGTCGAGACACAGGACTCGTCCGGTCGCTTCCTGGGGATGCAAAATGCTCGGATACTCGAGTGGTGCGGGGTAAGGCGCGAGCACTGCAGGCTGCACCGCGGACATCTGCGAATTGCGGTAGACCAGAACTGGAGCGGCTTTGCGCGTCGGATCGATGAGGTACAGGGCGAAGCCCCGGCGCTCGCCGGTCGAATCTCGTTCAGCGACGATGAGTCTTCCGGCGCTCGCCTGCGTGGCGCTCTCGAACTGCCCGCGCATCTCTGCAACGGCAGTGGCATGCAGGTGGCCGGGGAGAATCCACTCCAGATCGCCGCTCGCTCTTTCGCCGCCGGCCTTTGGTTTTTGTATGAAGAGGATCGCGCCGTTGGCAAGCTCTGTGGCCGATGCGCGGCGAACTCCAGGGGTCTTATCATCCCGCAGCGATCGCAACCCCGACCCATCCGGGCGCAGGATGTAGAGGCTGCGATCGCCCGCTTCATATGACCCCGGTAGAAGCGGCCACTTTGCCGAAATGAGGAGACGACCGCTGCGAAGAACCGCCTCCACTTCGTAGTCGCCCGGCCCAAACGTGATCGGGTGCGCATGCGCGCCGTCATCATCGGAAACATACAGCTCCGACTCCCGGCGAACTCCCGATCCCTGGATTGACGTATAGACAATTTCTCCCCGGGGCAGAAAAGCCGGCAGCAGGCAGTCTCCAGGGCAATGACTGAGTTGCTGTGCGCGGTCGCTGGTTACTCCGACCGTCCAGATCTGCCAGCGCCCGCCGCTGGAAGTCTGCCCGGAGAAAAGCAGCGTCTTCCCGTCGAAGGACACTCGAGGGTCGGCAACTGCGAAAAAATGCGGCGTGAGCTTACGGAGGACCGGTTGTCCTGCCCCTGGCTCAAGGATCGCCAGCTCGCTCCCCTGCGGGAACCGGCTCTCGGGCGGACCTCCCCGGATCACGGGGGCTTCAACGAATGCCAGAGCTGGGAGCGAGGCAGCGTGACTCGCCACGCCCGTCGATGTATGCGTCTGAGATGGCCCGAATGCGCCGCCCCACAAAGCCATGACTGCCAATGCAGTCGCGCGCACGAAATTCATACAGTGGCCCGTTTGCACGCTGAGATCTACCCTTCGCCTGTCTTGTTGAATTGCCTGTGTTGAATACTCACGAATCTTAAGCAGGGCGGGAACGAACTGTCTTCGCCACAGGGATCGATATTCAACTCATCCTTCCGATGGACCGCGGGGGACGCATTAACACACATGACACGGCTGTCATGTTTACGTCATGTTGTTTCCGCCGCAACCAACGCGCTATACTGCGGATGTTGTTCGGCCCCTACGGATCGCCCGTCATGTAATAGCTTTATATTCAGCATGTTACATGGAAGTCGCGGGCCTATAGCCGTCATTGTGATATGGATCACAGACGGTACCAACTAGCAACTGCGAACCTCACAACACGGATGCGATACCTCGCCAAAGTCGTCTCGGGCCTGCTTGCCTTAGCTTTGGCAGTCATCGCTGCACCCCTGTTTCACCTGGAGAAAGGGTCCGCAATACTGGAGGTCGTATCGACGCACTGTTCCACGTCCCTTGCGGTTGCCCTGCCGGAAGCTACAAGCGGTCGCTCCCCGTGTCAGGTATGTCATTTACCTCGAAAATGCACGCCGCATTCTCGGCCGATCCTCGCTGAAGTGATCAGCGATACGTCCGATCACGAAATGCGTTTCGCGGCTACAGTCCGCTCTGCCGCACCAATCGTGCAGCGGAATATGGGATCTCCCGCACAAAGATCAGGATTCATCTGGCGCAGCGCCGGATGGCATTTGCCCCAACATCTGCAC
>JAJZIF010000641.1 GCA_021810735.1 Acidobacteriota bacterium | reverse complement strand
CATATTCTCTGGATTCTTCACTCCACTACGTTCCGTTCAGAATGACTCCCTTTCACAAATAACTACACCAACTGTCAATCCGCTTTAGCTCTGTCGTCCTGAGCGAAGCGAAGGATCTCGCGGTTGCGGCCATACATCCAATCCGAATCGTGGAGCAAGGTCTTGCCACTGTGGATTGATCCCTCGAACCAGTTCCTCTTTCCGCTGCCGCTTCCAACCTTTGATTTGTTTCTCCCGGTCAATTGCATTTTGAATCCATTCGAATTGTTCGAAATACACCAGGCGAAATGCCTTATATTTCGCTGTAAACTCACTTTCACCCGCGCGATGCTGCACCAATCGTATTGCGAGACTCCTCGCTACGCCCGTATACAGTACACATCTGGTGCTGCTAGTAAGCATGTACACGTAACAGCAGTGTTCCGTTCATCTAGCTTTCAACCGCAAGATCCTTCGCTTCGCTCAGGACGACAACTTTATCTGCCTTGCCTAGATCGCGGCCGCGCCGCTGACAATTTCGATAATCTCCTTGGTAATCGCTGCTTGGCGCAGCCGGTTCATGGTGAGCGTGTACGCGTCAATCATGTCGGAAGCATTGTTGGTGGCCGCATCCATGGCCGTCATCCGCGCCGCCTGTTCGGCAGCCACCGATTCCAGCATCGCGTGATACAGTTGCGTCGAAATATAGCGTGGCAGGAGTGCTCCCAGCAGTTCGCTGGGCGGCTGCTCGTAAATGTAGTCGACCTGCGCGGTGCCAAACTTGCTAGCCTCGTCGTCGGCCTGGCGCGTGTCCTCAGCATCCAGTCTCACACCGGCGCTGCGCGCCGCCCGCGCCATCTCCTCGCGCTCTTCCCGTTCCATCTCGGTGACGCCGGCAATGTCGGGCTTGCCAATTTCCATGATCGGCAGAATACGTTCCACCACGATGCGCTGCGCAATGACGGATTGAAATTCATTAAAGACCAGATAGACCGCGTCTGTTTCCCGCGTCGCGTACCGTTCGACCAATGTATGGGCCAGCTCCGCTACTTTCTCGAAGGTCAGCTTGTCGAGCATTCCACCGTGTTCGCCGGTAATCTCCATGCGCGCCTGGCGAGTGCGCGCCCCGCGTCCCGGCTGCTCGTCTTCTGCCATGGATGCCACCGGATAGTTGCGCCGCAGAACACCAATTCCCTTGCGTCCCACGATTTCCAGATCGATATCCAGTTGCGACTGCTCATCGATGAACCGATGCGTCGCCTTCAGAACATTTGCGTTGAATGGACCGGCAAATCCCTTGTCGCCAGTCACCACGACGACGGTCACACGCTTTTCCGGGCGCGCGATCAGCAGCGGATGTTTTGCCTCGCCGGTGTCCTGATCGTAAATGTCGACGCGGCGCACCAGGGAGGCCAGCACGCTGGAAATCATCCGGGCGTAGGGACGCGCCGCAAACGCACGCTCCTGCGAGCGTCGCAGTTTCGCCGCGGCCACCATCTTCATGGCCTTGGTGATCTGCCGCGTATTTTTTACGCTGCGGATGCGGCGTCGTAGATCGAGAACATTGGCCATCGCTTACGCTTGCTTCCCCGTCGCCATTTCTTTTTGCTCGTTGGTCGCCGGCGCATTCCGACCCTGCTTCCCGCTGTCGTCCGCCGGTGTACTCTTCCTGGCCGCGACATTCGCCTCAGGAGTGTCGGCAAAGAAATTCTGCTTGTACTCGGTGATGGCCGCGTTCAATCTCTTCTTCAAATCGTCGTTCAATGCCTTCTTGGTGGCGATCTCGTTCAGGATGGCGGACTGTACAGATTCCATATAGGGATAAAAGCCGTTCTCGAACGCGCCCACATACTCGACCTTCACGTCATCCAGAAAACCGTTGGTCCCGGCATACAGAATGACCACTTGCTTCTCCATGGAGAGCGGCTGAAACTGCGGCTGTTTCAGCAACTCCGTCAAACGCTGGCCGCGATTCAACTGGTTCAGAGTGGCCTTGTCCAGGTCGCTGCCAAACTGCGCGAACGCCGCCAGCTCGCGGTACTGGGCCAGGTCCAGTTTGAGCGTAGCGCCCACCTGCTTGGTCGCTTTGCTTGCCGCCGAAAAACCGACGCGGCTCACCGAGAGACCGACGTTCACCGCCGGACGAATTCCGGAATTGAATAAGTCCGTCTCCAGAAAAATCTGCCCGTCCGTGATGGAAATGACGTTGGTGGGAATATAGGCCGAGACATCACCCGCCTGCGTCTCGATAATCGGCAGCGCGGTCAAAGAACCGCCGCCAAGCTGGTCATTCAGCTTGGACGAACGCTCCAGCAATCGCGAGTGGAGATAAAACACGTCGCCCGGATACGCCTCGCGTCCTGGGGGACGGCGCAGCAACAGGGAAATCTCGCGATAAGAAACGGCGTGCTTGGATAGATCGTCGTAGATGATCAACGCGTGACGGCCGGAATCGCGGAAGAATTCTCCCATCGCGGTGGCCGCGAAGGGCGCGATATATTGCATTGGCGCCGGCTCCGATGCGGACGCAACCACGACGATGGTGTAGGCCATCGCGCCATGGTCGGTCAACGTCTGTACCACCTGGGCGACCGAC
>JAJZIF010000640.1 GCA_021810735.1 Acidobacteriota bacterium | reverse complement strand
TTCGTGAACAAAATCAAGCAGCCTGAGGATGCAGAATGACCTTGGTCCAGCCCTTATCGCGCTGATTGAAGTGCTTGTAAGCATCCGGAGCGTCGGTCAGTGGCAGTTCATGAGAGATGATCACAGACGGGTTCGCCTTGCCGTGGTGAATCAGGTCCCGCAACCGGCGGTTGTAGGCCTTCACGTTGCATTGGCCGGTGCCTATTTTCATCCCTTTAAACCAGAATTTGCCGAAATCAAAAGCAATTTGTCCCTTTTTGGCCAGTTTGTCCTCGGCCCGGGGGTCTTTGGGAACAAACACTCCCACAACGCCCAGCATTCCTGTGGCCTTTACTGAGTCAACCAGGGAGTTCATGACCAGGTTCGGGACTTCCTCCCCAGCCGCATTGTGACACTGATAGCCAATACATTCGGCGCCGCAATCCGCTCCCAGACCGTTCGTCAACTCGCGAATCTGATCGCCGACGTCCCCGTTCAAAGTGTCGATGGGAGTCGCGCCGATTTTTTTGGCGAGCGCCAGGCGATCCGCATGGCCGTCAACCACAAAAATCTGACTTGCCCCTTGGATGCGGGCCGACATCGCCGCCATCAGGCCGACCGGGCCGGCGCCATAGATGATGATCGACTCGCCCGGCTGCAGACCGGCAAGACGCGTTGCATGCCAGCCGGTCGGAAAAATGTCCGACAGCATGACGTAGTCTTTCTCCTTCTCATCGGCATCTTCCGGCAGATGCAGGCAATTGAAGTCGGCGTAGGGCACGCGGAGATACTCCGCCTGGCCGCCGGAGTACGGGCCCATGCCGGCGAACCCGTAGGCAGCGCCTGCCATTCCCGGCATGACAGAAGGATCGGCGCAGGTAAGGCAGAATCCCGTAAGTCCGCGCTCGCAATTTGCGCAAAAACCACATCCTATATTGAAGGGCAGCACAACTTTGTCGCCCTTCTTCACGGAATCGACGGCCGAACCTACCTCGACGACGACTCCAAGATTCTCGTGGCCGAGAATCTTACCTTCCTCCACATCGGTACGGCCGTCGTACATGTGCAGGTCAGAGCCGCAAATGTTGGTGGTCGTCAGCTTGATCACCACGTCCGTCTGCTTCTCGATCCGGGCGTCGGGGACATTGTCAACGGAAACCTTCCTAGGGCCGTGATAGACAAGGGCTTTCATGAATCTCCTTTCGAGGCCGCAGCCTTTGGAGCGGCGCGGTTTAGGGTCTGGTTTGGAGCACGCTGCCTGCATACGGGCTGTATGCGGGAGTGCTCATGCAAGGGGCTTCAAGGGTTTGCGGATTGGAATTCCGGGTTGTGCGTGGCATCAAGTTTGATCAAGACACGGCGCAAATGCTCAACTAGATAGGATGCAAATTTCGCACCGGCGCCCCCGGCTCGTAGCTCCCTGGGCCGCCAGGGACGGCGCATCTGGAAAAAACCGCATACGCTTCGCAGCTTGCAACGTGTACGATTGCTTTGATTTATGTCGAACAAGCCGACCATTACGCCCTCATTTTCCGAGTTCCAGCGACTGGCGCGCAGCCATGACCTGGTTCCCATTTGCAAACCCTGGACTGCCGACCTCGAGACGCCGGTGTCGGCCTTTCTCCGCGTGGCCTATGGAGAACCGGAGGCGTTTTTATTGGAGTCCGTGGAGGGAGGCGAAAACGTAGGACGATATACGTTCATGGGCATCCGGCCCTACAAAAAAATCATTGCCCATGGTCACCAGCTCACGACCCATACCGGCTCCCACATCGAATCCAGCGAAGGAGATGTGTTTGAAGTTTTGCGCGAATCGCTCGCCGGACACACTTCTGCCAAGCTGCCCGGACTGCCGCCGTTTACTGCCGGGGCGGTCGGATTCTTTTCCTATGATGCGGTGCGGCTGATTGAAAAGCTCCCGGAGAAGGCGAAAGACGAACTCGGCATGCCGGATGCCTGTCTGATGTTCTTTGACACTGTGCTGGCCTTCGATCGTGTGAAACAGCAAATTTTACTCATTGCAACCGCCGATCTGCAGCGGAATCCTCCACGCACGGCCTACGCCAATGCAGTCCGGCGCTTGAACGAGCTGGAGCGCAGGCTCTCGAAGCCGCTGCCGAAACAGGTGCGGCACACCCCACGCGGCAAGCTCCAGCTAAAGCCGCGCACCCGGAAGCAGGATTATCTAACCGGCGTACAGCGCATCAAGGATTACATCACCGCCGGAGATGTTTTTCAGGCCGTGCTTTCGCAGCGCTTTGACGTGGAGCCAGGCGTGGATCCCTTTGCCGTTTACCGCGCGCTGCGCATTGTGAACCCGTCTCCCTATATGTACTTTCTCCGCATGGGCCTGCGCAGGCCGGGAGACACCCACCTGGCGGGCTCGTCGCCGGAACTGCTGGTGCGCGTGCATGGCAGGAAAGTGGAGTATCGGCCAATTGCGGGCACACGTTGGCGGGCCGAGGAGGAAGAGGAAGACCGGCGCATCGAGGCCGAGCTGCGCGCCGATGAAAAAGAAGTGGCAGAGCACATCATGCTGGTGGACCTGGGCCGCAACGATGTGGGCAAGGTGAGCGAATACGGTTCCGTGCAGGTAAA
>JAJZIF010000639.1 GCA_021810735.1 Acidobacteriota bacterium | reverse complement strand
GCGAACGGAACTCCATCTGCACTTCTTCGCCCACCGAGTAGCAGCAAGGACCAATTCCCGGCCCAATCGCAGCCGTCAGGTCGCCCGGCTGGCTGCCAAACTCCGCTCGCAGCCGCCCCACGCCGCGCTCGACAATCCGCGCCAGAGTTCCGCGCCATCCCGCATGAAACGCCGCTACAATTCGCTGCCGCACATCCACGATCAAGACGGGAATGCAGTCCGCCGTCTGAATCCCCAATAGCATGCCCGGCTCCGTCGCAATCATTCCGTCCCCTCGCACCATGTCTCCAGGCTCGGTGCTCATCACACTCGCATCGACCAATGCTTCCGCGCGATGCACCAGTCCGGAATGAATCTGCCGCAACAACTTCAGTGTTGTCTCTGCGGTTTTTCTCCGGCCCGCGCCGCGCTTGGCGCGCCCAGGCGCATCGATCAGGGCTCGCACAAACAGCTCGCGATTCCGCACCACATGCTCCCGCGAATCCGTGGCCGTGAACCCAAGATTCAGTTCGCCGCAGTGCTCGCCCGGACGATAGGCTGTCGACACGCCTCCGCTCCGAGTGCTGAAGCCATGCACCAGCCAGTCATACTGCGCCCACTCCGGCACGCGAAGAATCTCCAATTCCGATGTTTCCACTCCAGACCCCGCGCCCGGCCGCTTCTTCGCCAGGCTTCCTGCCCTTTTCTTGCTGGACCGGCCAACTCGGCTGGCTGGCGCTGGCTTCCTGCGCGGACTACGCATTAGCCCGCCGTCGGCGAAAAATGCATCAATTTCCCGCAGTCGGGCGTCAGTGGATTTCGCGCTGATTTGAGAGGATTTTGTCTTCGCCACATGTCAAGTTTATGCCGCGACTTATCGCCCGGTATAGAAGATGACGCGAAAGGCCCGCTGTTGCGGGCCCTGCATCGAGGCTTACGAAGAGGAATTGGCAGGTACTTATCGGATAGGAGCCGCTCTATGCTTTCGCTAGGGCGACGAGTACAGCGGGATCACTTCTGAGAGGATTGCTTAGTTGGGATGCCTCATATTTACTTCTTTAATTAGCAAATGATGTGCCAAGTCTGAATTGCGATGCATTTTTCGCGAGATTTCTCATTGAATTACAGCTTGCCTTCTACCTAATATCCAATTATTCAGCGAGTTAACGACTGTTATCTGCTTGCGTCATTGAAATCCTCAAAATCGTTTTCGCTGCATCTTCGCATCTTCCCTTTTGTTCAATGTAGGCATCCGAATTCCACTATTAGGTGGTGGTATTCTCTTTGGCGTCCTCTGCGGCGCGCGCGGTGGCGGCCTTTTCTTCCAGGTGCATTTGCTTAATTTTGTTCAAAAGCGCCTTGTAGCTGACCTGCAAACGGCGTGAGGCTTCGCGGCGGTTCCAGTGGGTTGCTTCCAGCATCTCCTGAATGGCGTGCCGTTCCGCCTCCCAGGCGGCACGCCGGCCGACCTCCAAGAGAGAGACGTCTGGAGCAGTGGCCGTAGGGGTGGCGGACGCTGTTTTGCCCGGAGCGCCGCCAGACGCAGCGGGGCCTTCGGACGAGGCAGACGGCAGCGCCTTGCGACTGGAAAGCTCACGCAGGATTTGCGTCTCGCTGCCCACGATGACGAACCGTTTGCAGAGATTCTCCAGTTCGCGAATGTTTCCCGGCCAGTCATACTCTTGCATTCGCCGAGTGACCTCTGGGCTGAAGCGATGCGGCGCACGATCATACTGGATGGCATATTTTCGCAGCAAATAATCGGTCAGCGCGGGAAGCTCATCGAGGCGTTCCCGCAGCGGCGGCAAGAAGATGGTGACAACGTTGATGCGGTAGAGAAGGTCTTCGCGAAACAGTCCTTCTCTGACTCTTTCCTCCAGCAATTTGTTGGTCGCGCATATCACGCGTACGTCCACGGAAATGTCGCGCTTGGCCCCCAGCCGGGAAAACTTCCCATCCTGCAGCACGTGCAGCAACTTGGCCTGCAGCATGGGATGCATTTCGGCAATCTCATCCAGAAACAGTGTGCCATGGTCGGCCAGTTCGAACTTGCCGGGCTTGATCCGGGTCGCGCCAGTGAATGCTCCCGCCTCGTATCCGAACAACTCGCTTTCCAGCAGGTCGTGGGGAATGGCGGCGCAATTCACCTTGACGAATGGCTTCTGGCTGCGGCGCGAACGCTCAAACAGCAGGCGGGCGATAACTTCTTTTCCCACTCCGCTCTCGCCGCGGATCAGGACGGTGACATCGGTGCCTGCAACTTTGTCCAAAGTGTCGCGAATTTCCGCCATGTGCGGATTGGCGCCCACCATGGCCGGCGGCGGCAGCAGCGGCATCGACGGATCGATCTCCGGGTCGTCTTCCAGAATGCGCGATGGCGAAACGGACGCGTCGGGTGCATCTTCGCCCAGCTCCACGGGCGAATCGGGCATCGGGGCCGGCAGTGGTATCGGAGCCGGCAGCGGGACACGGCGGAGCACTGCCCTGACCCGCTCTTCCATGGCAACCGCGGACATGGGAAGCGTCCATACATCTTCCGCGCCGAGCCGAGAAATGGCGAAGGCGATTTTCTCCGTGGGCTTGGTCAGCGCCACGACCAC
>JAJZIF010000638.1 GCA_021810735.1 Acidobacteriota bacterium | reverse complement strand
GGGCCGGCCCGTTGACCCTGACGTGAAAATCACATACGCCCGCGCGTCGCTTGGGATGTTCGGCAGTGCAACGATGGGTTCTGCTGCCAGCGCATCCGCTTCCGCATCCAGAGCAATCACCTTCGCTTGCGATTTCGGCAGCGCATCCAGATGCTCGGAAAGTGTAATCATCACAGGTACATTTGTCTCTTCCACAATCTGCGCGATGCGCGCCGGCGGAAACATGGGATCGAGCGGCACATACGCCGCGCCCGCCTTCATCACTCCCAGCATCGCCACCAGCATGTCCAGCGAGCGGTCCATATAGATGCCCACCAGGGCCCCCGGCCAGGCGCCATGGCGCATCAACCACGCGGCCAGGCGATCGCTCCGCTCCGCCAACTGCGGGCGCGTCAGCTCCATGCCATAAAAGTCCGCGGCAGGCTGCTCCGGCATCGCTGTAAAAGCCGCACGAATCAACTCCGGAACATTCTCCGCGGCATTCGTCGCAGTGGCTGTTGCATTACAGGTTTCCAATAGATATGTCCGCAGGCCGGGTCCGAGAATCTCCAGTTTGGCGACACTTTGCGTTGGATTGGAAACCATGGACTCCAGCAACGTTCGATAGCAACGGAGCCAGCAGGCAATGGTGGATTCGTCGTAGAGTCCCGTACTGTAATCGCACTCCAGCCGCAATCCATTTCCGGTATCGACGATGTTCAGAAAAAGATCGAAGTTGACCGCCAGCTTTCCATGCGCCTGAACCTCAGTCTCAATGCCTTCAAAGGAAGCGCACCGGTCCACTTGCTCCAGGTTGAACTGAATCTCGCTCAGCGGCAGCCGGCCCGGCTCCCGCCGCGGCGCGAGCGCGCGCACGATGCTGCCATAGGTGGCGTGTTGGTGCTCGTAGGCATCGAGAACGGCGGGCTTCAATGCCCGCATATAATCTGCGGCGACCATTTCGGGTGCGAGTGCCGCGCGTATCGGCAATAGATGAACACAGTGGCCCACCAGAACCCTGCCATCCATCAGCGATTGCGCCGCGGATGGAATCAGCGTGACCGGGTCTGGATTGCCGCTCAATCTCCACAGCAGAATCTGCCAGCCGGCGAGCAACGTCGTGAACAACGTGCAGCCGGACTGCGCGCCGGTCTTGCGCAGCGCGGCTACAAACGCTTTCGGGAATTCCGTAACGTAGGTAGATCCTTCGAAGCTGCGGACTGTGGGACGACTGCGATCGCTCGGCAGCGCCAGCAATTCCGGTTCAGGCGTCAACTGCTGCTTCCAGTACGCAAGATCGTTTCTCTCCTGCTCCCGCCATTGCGGCCGCTGCACGTCGAGTGCGTATTGAGAAAACGATAGGACGGAAGACAGTTCCGGCGAACCATGGTGAAGCGCCGCCGAATACATTTTTCCAAGTTCGTCAACCAGTACGTTCACTGTCCATCCGTCACAAATCAGATGGTGTGCTGTTATCACCAGCAGGTGCTTCTGCGCTGCCAGCTTGACCAGTTGGAGGCGTACAAGGGGACCCTGGACTAAATCGAAGGGCTGTTTCCCTTCCGCCGCGATCACGGTGTCGAGCAGATCTTGCTGCGCGTTCGCAGAATGACCGGAAAGGTCCACCTCCTGCATCGCAATCAAGCGACCAGGATGGACGCGCATTCTATCGCCTGCCGGCACCAGAGACATGCGCAGCGCATCATGCCGATCCACCAGAGATTGCCAAGCCAGCCTGAGCGATTCCACATCGAGCGCCCCTTCTAGGCTCAGGCGGAATGACTCATTGAATGCGCAATTGGCATCGTCGGAAACCTGGGCAGCCAGCATGATTTCCAGTTGCGGCTCCGTTAGAGGCACTTCTGTAACCGGCGCAGTTATATTTGTCCAACCAGGCCCCACCCCATTGGCTGCGCCATCCTGCGGCAGCAGACTGTAGGGCTGCCGCTCCGCGATTCTTTCATCCAAAGCTTGCACGGCTGGCTCTCGATCCGCATCGCTATGTTCTGTCGCCAAATCCACTGAAAACTCTCCCATGGCAAAAGAACCACATATCTCTTGCGTACATCTGCGTACATCTTTTTTTATGCGCCATTGCAATCGTGGGCAAAGCAATGACCTGCGATCGTCTTAGCCACTGGAACCATAATGAAATCATACTTATTGCGCAAATTCACCCCAAGGTCGAGTTCCGTCGGCTTTTGACCAAAGTACCATAGCCGAAGCCGTTCAGCGATCATCATGACATGGATTTGCATCTCTACCCCGGCAAACAGCTCTCCAATGCATTTCCTCGGACCGGCTGAAAACGGAAGCATCGCCTGCGGGTGCCGATCTCGTGACATATTGGGCTCGAACCGATCTGGTCGAAGCAATCGGGATGATCCCACTGAGCCGGATGACGCTGAATTATATAGGGTGAAATATAAATCTCCGTTTCTGCAGGAACAAAATAATTGCCAAGCTGGTCGTCCTTCCGTGCCTTACGTGTCATCAGCCAACCCGGCGGATACAAGCGCATCGCCTCTTCTATCACCTGACGCGTATAGGTAAATTTAGGCAGATCGCCTAAGCCAAACCTGCTTTCGCGCAACATGGAAA
>JAJZIF010000637.1 GCA_021810735.1 Acidobacteriota bacterium | reverse complement strand
CTTCCACGTTCCCGCCACGCCCGGCACGTTCGCCTGGCCGCCCAGGTTCCCTTCGGTTCCCACCTCGCGCGCCACCCGGGTCACTTCTCCAGCGAACCGGTTCAGCTGATCCACCATCGTGTTCAGCGTTTCCTTCAATTGCAGGATTTCTCCGCGCACATCGACAGTGATTTTGCGCGAAAGGTCGCCTCTTGCAATGGCCGTGGCGACCTCGGCAATATTGCGGACCTGGCCGGTGAGATTGCTGGCCATGAAGTTGACGTTGTCGGTGAGGTCCTTCCATGTGCCGCCGACGCCGGGTACCTGGGCCTGGCCACCCAGCTTGCCTTCTGTTCCCACTTCGCGCGCCACACGCGTCACTTCTCCGGCGAACGCGTTCAGTTGGTCCACCATGGTGTTGATGGTGTCTTTCAGTTCGAGAATTTCGCCTTTCACGTCCACCGTGATTTTGCGGGAAAGATCGCCGCGCGCAACGGCTGTTGTCACTTCGGCGATGTTGCGCACCTGAGAGGTCAGGTTCCCTGCCATTGCATTGACGGAGTCGGTCAGGTCCTTCCATGTTCCCGCCACTCCCGGCACGACCGCCTGGCCGCCGAGTTTGCCGTCCGTGCCCACTTCCCGCGCTACGCGAGTCACTTCCGAAGCGAAGGAGCGCAGTTGATCCACCATCGTATTCATGGCTTCCTTCAACTGCAGAATCTCGCCGCGAACATCCACGGTGATCTTGCGCGACAGATCACCGCTGGCGACTGCGGTTGCCACTTCCGCGATGTTGCGTACCTGGCCGGTCAGGTTACTCGCCATCGAGTTCACGGAATCCGTCAGGTCTTTCCACGTTCCCGCAACTCCGGGAACCTGCGCCTGTCCGCCAAGCTTGCCCTCAGTGCCCACCTCGCGGGCCACGCGAGTCACCTCTTCGGTGAACGTTCCGAGCTGCTGAATCATGGTGTTGACGATATTGGCGGAGCGCAGGAACTCGCCTTCGAGCGGTCTGCCCCCCACGTCCAGACGTACTGTCTGGGCCAGGTCTCCCTGCGCCACCGCGGCAATCGCGCGCGTCATCTCCGTGGTTGGCCGCAGCAGGTCTTCTACCAGACTGTTGACCGAGACCTCCATCTCGCCCCAGCAGCCGCGCGTCTGTTGAAACCGCGTGCGCTCCCAGGTGCGCCCTTCTTTCCCGACTGCGTGGCCGATGCGCTTCAGTTCGGCCGCCATCCGTTCATTGGTCGAGATGATGTCATTGAAGGTGTCGGCGATTTTGCCTTCCAGTCCGGTCCAGGCAACAGGCAGCCGGGTGGAGAAATTGCCGTCCCGCATACTTTGTAGGCTGGCAAGGATGAGCGCCAAGTCGTCGGGGTGGGGGGAATTGGTTTCATGGGAAGGCTGACCGTTGCCCTTCCCGGGCTGACTCTTTGGCCTGCGCTTGACGCTGGCTGTGGTATCGGAAACTGTTGCCATGCACACTCCTGGGCAATCGCAGAGGGGCCTTTGATTGCGGGACTGCTGTTTTCCGCCATCCCGCGATCAAGGCTGGCCCTTGGTTCTAGAGTATTCCTTCCGTCCTAAATGAAGACGCTCAAAATCCTAAATTCGTTTCAATCCTATGAGTGTGGCTCCGGGCCACCCCGGCCCGATCCGACCACCGGACGAGCCAGCGCCACAACCGGCCACGGCCGCGATTAGCCCGATTTTTCCCGATTCAAGAGCTTCCACAATCAGGGGATCGCCTGGTAGGTTACGTAGGCAAAACGCATGGAATCGGGCGCCCACGAGTTCACGTTGAAGCTGCCCTGGCCTCCTGTCGCATTCACCAGAGTCTTACGGGTGGAGGCGACCCGGTCGTGATCGATCGCAACCAGTTTGAAAACGATGGGAACATTGCGGGGATCGTGCGTGGGAGTCCCGGCGGGGTAGCCGATGTAGAGCATCTTGGTCCCGTCCGGGGAAATATGCGGGAACCAGTCTTCCAGGCCGTCGCTGACGACCATTTCAGCCTTCGCATCGTGCGGGGCGGCCCCGTCGGCGGGAAAACGCCAGATCGCTTCCTTCCCCGAACGGGCGGAATTGATGTAAATCCATTTGCCGTCCGGCGAGTAGTCCGGCCCATCGTCATGATGAATGTCGGAGTCGAGCTGCTTTTCCGGGCCCCCCGCCGCAGGAATACTGTAGATATCGAATTGGCCGCTGCCATTGCGCTGCGCTACGAAAGCCATCGTTTTGCTGTCCGGCGACCATCCGTGAAAGTAACTGGGTGAGGGGGAAACCATCAGCTTTACGTTGGAGCCGTCCGCATCGGCCAGGAAAACCTGAGATCCCTTATGCGGCGGAAGCTCCGCGGAAAAGCCGAGTTTTTTGCCGTCGGGCGAAATCGCCTTGTCGTTGTTGCAGCGGTAATTGGCGGGAATCGCGAGCTTTTGCGGTTGGGCCGTTCCGTTCGGCTTCAGGATGAACTTATAGATGCCGCCGCCGGAATTCAGGATGAGGTACTTGCCGTCAGGCGACCAGTTCGGCGCCTCCCAAACCTCGTCGGCGGCATAGACCAGGTGCGAGGAGTGGTCGCGCAGGTCATAAATATAGAGA
>JAJZIF010000636.1 GCA_021810735.1 Acidobacteriota bacterium | reverse complement strand
CGTGCACGCTGATCTTCAATCCTCAGCATGACTCCTCCTTCAGGCTCATCTTCTATTGGAATCAATCCTGTCCTTCAGGCTCATCTTGTATTGGAAAAGAGTGGCTCCGGCGGCGCGTTCGATCTGTCCTCGATAGAGGTGGATGTAGACCAGCGAGAACAGAATGGAGATGGCGAGAAACGGCGTACTGTACAGAAACAGGTTGTAGCTCCCGGCCAGCGCATGAAAGATCGCGGGCCGCTCCAGGGCGATGAGGCGCAGCATCGGATCGGCAGTGTCGATCGGATAGAACGACTGCAGCATAATCCCACAGGCCACGCTCAGCCCGAGAGACAGCATGACCCGATGCTCCATCACTGCGTGCCAAAGATTGCGGAAGGCGCCGTTACGATACACGGGAGGGTTCCTCCTTGGACGAATGGGTTGGAATTTTGGAAACCGTCTTGCTCGCGCCCGCTACGGATGGAGCCTCACCAATGTTGTGTGCCGTATTTGCAGGCAGGCCCGCCTTGTACTTCTGAAAATCCTCCGCCTGTGCGATGGCGAAGCGCAGCAGTTCGTTCACGACATACTTCGGTTCGTTGTCCGACCATTGCGCCATGAGTTCAATGTCCCGCGCGATGGTTTGGTCGATGGATGACTGGAGCTTCGCGCGCTTGATGCGGCTGACTCCCGGTTCGATCTTCAGTTTGCTCATTGTGTCTCCTCTGTGCGGTTCGATTGCGATTCCTTCTTGATCCACTATCGAGTGCTCGGGCTACAACCGGGTTTCATTCACTAGTCGTTACGAATCTGTTTTCGATCCAGAACTGATCTGTTTTGCATCTGCGACAGATCGGTAATCTCTTTTTCGATGGCGAAGGGCGGGAGCGACGAGCGCGGTAGAAACCGGCGCGGCAGGTTGCAAACCGGCGTCGCTCCCGCCCTTCACCCGCACTTCCCTCTGACCCCACGGGCATTGGTAACTTGCTGGATTGCAAAGGCTATACGCTGGCAGCATGAGACCGCTCGTCTGACCGCTCCTGTGACCCGTGCGGCCCGTCCACCGTTTGCTTGCGCTTCATGGTAAAGATGGGGTAGCTGTAGGGAAGGACAACCGTGGTGAACCTGGCCTTCGGTCCCTGGAGTTGAAACCTGTGCCGGATGCGGCCCTCATTCGTGCTGCCGATCTTCCATGCGGCATACAGAGCCTGATGTTCGAGCGAGCTGTAGATACGCTCTCCTTCGCGCAGCACTCCCAAATCACGCGCAGAACATGTACCCCCTTTTGTCTCGTGCCGTTCTCGGGCGCGCAGGAATTCCAAGAAGTGATCGACCCCGAGCGGCGTCTGTGCGCTCACGCCGAGCAACCGGGCTGTGGGAAAGTGCGCGTGGAAGGCAGATGTTGCCTGTCCAAAACTTTTCTCGGTATCGGAAAGATAGGTCAGCCCGAAACCCGGCAGGGCCGAGAACAGCGGCTTATATTGTTCGAGGTACCGCTCGAAGCGAGTGGTGCTGACCGAGCCATCCTCAAAGAAAGTGAATTGAGGAGTTCCATCTTCCAAAACAAGAATTGGGAATGCGTCGGGGAAGAAGTGCAACCTGCCCAGATAACGTTGCGGCAGAAGCTGGATAGAAACGTGGCACTGGCCGGTGAAAAACTGGATCTTCGCCGCTTCGTTCTCGAGCGTGACGGCACTCAGGCGATCGAGGACAAAGTCGAGCACCATGAGCCGGGCTTGAATGTGCGCATCGCCTTTCAGCCGCCGGTTCTGGGAGTCGGCCTGCAAAAGCGCTTCATACACAGGGCGCGAGGTGAGGTGATAGATATGGCGGGACTGGCCGCACTCCAGCACCTTGACATGTTCGAGGCGTGTGGCCTTTTGAAGGAATTTGTTGGCCAGTGCGCCACGGGTACGCTCGATGAAATGGCAGTACTGCCGCCGAAGAAAATAGCCGGAGTGGACCGCCACGAGGTAAAGAAAGGACGCTTCGCGTTCCAGATATCCCACGGCTTCGAGCGATGCAATCGGATCGTAGTCCATGGTCACAACTCCAGGATGTCGCACATGAGAGAGTGATCGTCCTCGATCTTTGCGCTGAGGGATGCGCGGTCGGAGGCCGAGGCATAGTTACGAAATCCGGCCTGCGCTTTGTTGCGCAGATGTCCGGGATGGTAAGCGGCAGTGAGAACTTCGATGTCTGCGTGGCCGCTGCGCGACCCCTGCGCTGGGTCTTGATCGCCCTTACGGTCGAGGTCATACTCAATACGCGCATCGGGGATCTGGATGGTGTCGTTGACAAGCGGAAGCTCGAATTGTTGGGCAACCTGCTGCTTGACCTCTCGATATCGGCATGAGCCGCAAACTGAATCCGTGGAAGAAGGCGGCCGTGAGTCGTTCTTGAACATGGAACAGCAAGGCCGGGAGTTGCTCTCTTGTTCGACAGGTTCTTGCAACAGGGCTCGTCTCAGGTTCCACCGAGCACCAGCATCAGAATGAGCTAGTGTCCTGTCTCTAAAGTACGCTTACAAAAGCGGGCGATGGAATCGAGGATCTGGTCGGCGGTTTTATGCCATACGAAAGGTTTCGGGGCTCGATT
>JAJZIF010000635.1 GCA_021810735.1 Acidobacteriota bacterium | reverse complement strand
GTCTTCAGGGACTTCAACTTCGCCCAGGGAACTTGTACCGTGCCGGCGTTATCGCTGTCGAAAAATACAATGCCGTCGGCCTCGTGATCCAGATGCCCGGCCAGTTTGTCCCCATTGATGAAAACCAGCATGTCGGGGGTGGCCTTCGAGCTGGGGTCCGCCGCGCACGCCGGAAGGCTGTACACGCAGAATGCGGCAAGCCACGCCAGTAGAAAGCGCGTCAATTTTTTCGGACAGCAATTCAAGCCATGCTTCGCTGGTAAAAAATTCATCGTTTCTTCCCGAATGAAAATGTGAGAATTGTATTGGAAAGCCTGTATCTAAAAGCCCTGTATCTAAATCAGTGACAACAGAGAAAAGAGGCGCGACATATTGGTGACGAAAGAGAAGAGAGGCGCGACATGCCCAGTGGCATTATGAGCAAAATCGGACGCGCGCTTTCCGTGTTCGGAGTTTCCAGCCCGGAAGATATAGCTGCCCAGAAGCGCGCAATCGCATCCCGCAAACAGGCCAGGGAACAAGCAAATTCCTCTGCCAATCCTTCCGAACAGACTACCACTGAGGAGACAACCATCAAACCCGCGGATCCTTCTTGATCTTCGACCGGCTTGGCGCGACCGCTTTCTCCGCAAGGAAGTGGCGAGAACAGTTCCGCGCGGCTGAAACCGGGCCGTCCGTTGGCCAAACCATTGCCCACTGATAGACTGAAGTGTCTTCCCATGAATGCAAATCCAATCCTGAAGGACGGTTCCGGCAAGCATGTCAACTCACGAAACCAGCGAGAAAGCCTCCGCTGGACAAGCAAAAATTCAGCCCGCCAAGGGCAAATTGGGAATCATGGTCGTGGGATTGGGCGCAGTTGCGACCACCCTCATCGCAGGCGTTGAAGCCGTCCGTAAGGGATTGGCGAAGCCGATTGGCTCCATCACGCAGATGGGTACGGTCCGGCTGGGAAAGCGCACGGAAAATCGGGCGCCGCTGATGAAGGATTTTGTTCCTCTCGCGGATTTGAATGACGTGGTCTTTACTGGCTGGGATATTTTCCCGGGCAATATGTTCCAGGCTGCCAGCACGGCCAAAGTTCTCGACAAGGACCTGCTGAATTCGATCAAGCCATTCCTGGAATCCATC
Organism: Acidobacteriota bacterium; assembly: GCA_021810735.1. Next base: position 1,453 of record JAJZIF010000635.1, on the reverse strand, counting down.
ACGCCCATGCCCGCGGTGTTCGATCAGTATTACGTCAAGCGCCTGCATGGAAGCAATGTGAAGAAGGGGAAAAACAAGCGCGACCTCGCGGATCAGCTACGGGCCGATATCCGGGAATTCAAAAAGAAGACCGATCGCCAGGTGATGATCTGGTGCGGATCGACGGAAATTTTTTTGGAGCCGTCCGCGGTCCATCAATCCCTGGCTGCGTTCGAGAAGGGGCTTGAGGAGAACGATCCTGGGATTGCGCCTTCCCAGATTTATGCGTACGCCGCGTTATCCGAGGGACTGCCGTTTGCCAATGGCGCGCCGAACCTCACCGTGGATCTGCCGGTCATGCTGGAGTTGTCGAAGGAGAATAGCGCTCCAATTTGCGGCAAAGATTTCAAAACAGGGCAGACCCTGATCAAGACAGTTCTCGCGCCCGCCTTCAAGGCGCGAATGCTCGGCATCAGCGGCTGGTATTCGACCAATATTCTGGGCAACCGGGACGGCGAGGTTCTGGACGACCCGGAATCGTTCAAGACGAAAGAAGAATCCAAGCTGGGGGTTCTCGACTACATCCTGCAGCCCGATCTATACCCCGATCTTTACAAGGACATCTACCACAAGGTGAGGATTAATTATTATCCGCCCCGCGGTGATAACAAAGAGGGTTGGGACAATATCGACATCTTTGGATGGCTCGGTTATCCCATGCAGATCAAGGTCGATTTTCTGTGCCGCGACTCCATCCTCGCTGCACCCATTGCGCTGGACATTGTGCTGCTGCTGGACCTGGCGAGACGCGCGGAGGATCTGCGGGGGCTCGGCATCCAGGAATGGCTGAGTTTCTTCTTCAAATCTCCCATGACTCCGGAAGGACTGTATCCGGAGCACGACCTGTTCATCCAGTCCATGAAGTTGAAAAACACCCTGCGCCATATTCAGGGTGAGGAACTCATCACGCACCTCGGGCTGGAATATTACGACTGACCGGACGCCCGTCCGCTTCTGAATTGCGAATGCAATGATTCATCCGTCTGAGCCGAGCGAAGAACCTGGAACCTGTCCGGCAGGCCAGCAGCTTCGCTCGATTCGGCGATCCACCGGCCGATGCTTTTCCCTCACATGGGCTGGGTTTGTTTTCTTCGGGCTTTGTCTTGCGCTCCCGCGCGCCTATGGTGCGTATCCCCAACATTCCGATTGCCAGCCAGCTCCCTCCACTGCTACGCCCTGCGGCGAATCTAATCCGGCGATGCCGGGCGTGAAGCGCGGCAGCCTGAATGATGTAAATGCCGTTGGCAATCGAAAGATCGGCGGCCGAGGGTTGGGCAACTGGTACTCCGCCGGTACGGAAATGGCCTGGGGCAGCCAGATCGCCCAGCAGGTACAGAAGTCGGCCAAGATCATTCACGATCCTGTGGTCGAAGAGTACGTCAATCGAGTCGGCCAGAACATCGTGAAAAATTCC
>JAJZIF010000634.1 GCA_021810735.1 Acidobacteriota bacterium | reverse complement strand
CGATATCAGTCACCTTGTCCTCTCCGACTGCGGACCCGATTCGCTGCAGCGGCTGAACGGCAAAGCGGTCCATGCTCACATCAGCGATTGCGACGGGAAGGTCCATGGAGATCTTCCGCCCGGTCGAGGGGTTGTGAAGTTCACTCCCTATCTCCAGGCGATCAAGGACCTGCGGATGAGTGGAGTGATTTCTATCGAGCTGGAATATTCTCCCGATCCCGCTCACATCGTCGAATGGGTGGAAGAAGCTTATCGGGAAACCAGCCGCCTGATGCATTTGGCGGGACTGCGCGAGGAAAAGGCATCAGACGACTGCCCTGGTAATTCGCATTCAGTTCAATGAGTTCACGCCGTGGGAAAAAATTCGATAGGAGTTTGCAATCTTATGAAGAGGCGTCCGGGGTTATTGGGAAGCTTGCTTGTAGTGGTTGTGTCAGGTCTTTGCGTGGCCATGGCGCAGAGTCAGGGCAGCGACGGCGGGACGGTGTTTCGGATTGGGACATTCGACCGCTCGTCCGCGGAGTTTTCCGGGAAGGCGCCGAAGCAGCCGGTCAACTATGTCGTGGGGCAGAGCAACCCGGCCAGGGACTGGTATGCCTCGCAACCGGCCGAATTGAGCACTCCGGGAGCCGAGCAGCCCCCGAAGAACAGCGCTGCCGCGGCGCGGACGATCACATTTTCTCTGGAGCACGCTCCCTCGGCGGCGTATCGGCTGCATGTTTCCCTGCTGATCGAAGGGGCAAGTGTGCCGGCGCTGCGGGTCGGCATCAACGGTAAAGCGGGAACCTTCTATCCACAGCCCAAGCTAGATTCGAGCAATGGTGACCAAAACGACTCATTCAATCCTGCTTATTCGCATGCCGACATCGTGTTCGAGTTTCCCGGTTCCTATCTGCATTCGGGCGCCAATACAATCACTCTGCAGGCACGGGAGGAGGCGAACAACGAGGTCCCCGATGCTGCTCTGACGTATGACGCGATAGAACTGGACCGGAGTGCGGGGGCATTTCACCGGGGAGCATCTTCGGCACAGATCATTCCGACGATTTTTTATCGGCAGCATCAGGGGCAGCTGGAGGAAATGGTCGACGCGATTGTGCGTTATGGAGAGCCAATCAAGTCCGGCAGCAGTGTGGACCTGAGCGTGGCGGGCAAACGGTATCATCAGACGCTTCGCGGCGGGCAGGATTTCGGGGAAGAAAAGGTTGAATTTGCAGTTCCGGAATTCACAGCGCCGGAGCAAGCGCAGCTAAAGTGGGATGCGGCCCGCGCGGAGCACAAAGAGCAGGTGATCCATCCGGCAAAGAAGTGGACGCTGTTTCTGGTGCCCCACATCCATCTCGATATAGGATATTCAGATTATCAGGCCAAGGTCGCGGCCATCCAGAGCCGGGTGATCGATGAAGCGATGGACATGACCGAGCAACATCCGGATTTCCGTTTCAGCATGGATGGGGCGTGGGACCTGGATCAGTTCATGAAGACGCGCACGCCAGCGGAGCAGCAGCGGGCGATTGCGGCGATGCAGAAGAAGCAATTGTTCATTCCGGCGCAGTATGCCAATCTGCTGACCGGCTTTCCGACGGCGGAGACGCTGATCCGTTCCTTCTATTCCAGCGCCAACTTCAGCCGCGAGCACGGCACTCCGTTCAACTACGCCAACATCACAGATGTTCCGTCGTACTCCTGGTCCTATGCGTCCATTCTGGCCTCGGCTGGAATCAAGTACTTCCTCTCCGGCAGCGACAACGTACGAGCCCCCGTGCTGCTGCAGGGCCACCTGAACGAGAATTCTCCGTTCTGGTGGCAAGGTCCGGACGGGCAGAAGGTCCTGTTCTGGTACTCGCGGCACTATATGCAGATGCAGGTTTTATTTGGTCTGCCGCCGCTGGTTGCCGCGGGCCACGACACGCTGCCTCTGTTTCTGCAGATGTACGACCACCCCAGCTACCGGGCGAATGCGGCGATCATCTTCGGAACGCAGGTGGAGAACACGGACCTGTTCCCGCAGCAGGCGGAACTGGCGCAGCAGTGGAACAGCGTGTACGCCTATCCGAAGCTGCAGTATGCGGGCTTCCACGAAGCGCTGAAGAACATTGCGGATCAGTTTGGCAGCAATATTCCGACGGTCAGCGGGGATGGCGGCCCGTACTGGGAGGATGGCATCGCGTCGGACGCATACTACGCTGCCATGGAGCGGCAGAACGAAAGCCGCGGGCCCTCGGCGGAAAAGCTGGCGACGCTCACTTCTCTGGTGAATCCAAACCTTGCAGCGGACAAGAAGGATCTGGACCGGATGTGGAAGAACATGCTGCTGATGGATGAGCACACCTGGGATTCGTACAACAGCATTACGGATCCGGCCAGCAGAGAAGCGGTGCGGCAGTTGGCGGTCAAGGACCTTTACGCCGTCAAGGCGCATGCTCTCGCCGAGTTTCTGGCGCGGAACAGCATGGCGACGCTGGCGGACTCGATCTATGCGGGAAAGGGCAGCCTGATCGTCTTCAATACGCTGAACTGGAAACGCAGTGGGCTGGTGGAAGTGGATCTCAACGGGACTGAGGAGATCGTGGATCCGTCCACCGG
>JAJZIF010000633.1 GCA_021810735.1 Acidobacteriota bacterium | reverse complement strand
GCAGTCAATCAGGCATAATGAACGCATATAGCGCAGCGATGGACCCAATGCCCATGGCCGATCAGAATTTTCTCCCCTTCGACAAGCTACGCGAAGAGTGTGGTGTGGTGGCCATTCATAACCACCCGGACGCCGCGCGCCAAGCCTATCTGGCGCTTTATTCGTTGCAGCATCGCGGCCAGGAATCCGCTGGCATCGCCACGGCGGATTACGAAAATCTCTGGAACATCAAGGGGATGGGCCTGGTGGCGGAAATCTTCACCGACGAGGTGCTGGCAAAACTGCCGGGCTCCCTCGCCATCGGCCACACGCGCTATTCCACCACCGGCGACTCGGCGCTGTTGAATGCGCAGCCGATTCGCGTGGACTCGACCAAAGGTCTGATCGCGATTGCGCACAATGGCAACCTGGTCCATCTGGGCAATCTGCGTACTCAGCTGGAACGCGAAGGCGCGATCTTTCAAACCACCAGCGACTCGGAAATTATCGTGCAGCTCATCGCGCACTCGAAAGAACCTACGCTGATCGACGCCATTGCCGACTCTTTACGCCAGGTCGAGGGCGCATTTTCGATCGTCATGATGACGCGGGACCGTATCTTTGCCGCGCGCGACCCGCGAGGTTTCCGCCCGCTTTCCATGGGACGCATCGCCAATCCCGATGGCACCGAGACCATTGTATTTGCCTCGGAAACCTGCGCCTTCGATTTGTTGCGCGCCACCTACGACCGCGAAGTGAAACCCGGCGAACTGGTGATGGTTTCCCGCGAAGGCGTCACCTGCCGGCAGTTTTCCAGTGGCATGCCGCAGGCAAATTGCGTGTTTGAGCACGTATATTTTTCCCGCCCAGACAGCAAGGTTTTCGGTCGCTGGGTGCAGGAAAGCCGCGAGGAGATGGGGTGCCAGCTCTCCCGCGAATCCGGCGTGGAGGCGGATCTGGTCGTCCCCGTGCCCGACTCCGGCGTCACCGCCGCCATCGGCTACGCCGCGGAAAGCGGCATCCCGTTCCGTTTCGGCCTGATACGCAATCACTATGTGGGTCGAACATTTATCGAGCCGGAGCAGCGCGTGCGCGACTTTGGCGTCAAGCTGAAGCTGAACCCAGTCCGCAATTTACTCGAGGGCAAGCGGGTCATTCTGATCGACGACTCCATTATCCGCGGCACCACCAGCAGAAAAATCGTGCGCATGGTGCGCGGCGCGGGGGCAACAGAGGTTCACTTGCGCATCAGTTGTCCGCCGACCATTTCTCCGTGTTTCTATGGGGTCGACACGCCCAGTAAACGTGAGCTGATTGCCGCCAACCAATCTGTGCAGGAGATTTGTGACTATATTGAGGCCGATTCCCTCGCCTACCTTTCCCTGGATGGACTGCTGCGCGCTTGCGATGGCGCAGACGGCAATCGCTACTGCACCGCGTGCTACACCGGGGTGTACCCTACGCAATGGGTCGATGTCGAAGACATCCTGCCCGCGCCAGCCGTCGGTGTATGAACATTCAAATTCGGGAGTTTCAGCCCGGAGATGAAATCGTTTTCCGCACGCTGAACGAAGCCTGGATCACTGCGTACTTCAAGCTGGAAGATGAAGACATTCCGACTCTGGGCAATCCACAACACCACATCCTTGACGCCGGCGGCCATATCTATTTCGCAATGCATCCGCAAACAGGCGAAGTGCTCGGCTGCTGTGCTTTGCTGGCTATGGAAAAAGGCTGTTTTGAAGTGGCAAAAATGGCCGTCGCGGAGCGGTTACGCGGCCAGGGAATCGGAAGGCAATTGCTTCGCGGCACAATTGCAGAGGCCCGCAACATGGGAGCGCGACGGCTCTACCTCGTCACCCATCATTCATTGAAAAACGCCATTGCACTCTACGAGTCCGAAGGTTTCGTGCATCTTCGACCTGAAGATGCACCGCCTTCTCCGTATGCTCGCGCAACCGTCTTCATGGAGAAATTTCTATAGCCCGGCACGCAACTTCTGCGGTTACCATAGGTCAAACACAAGAATTTCCGCATCGTTGACTGCAGCAATCTGCACGGACGCTTCGTCCTCGATTGCCACCCCGTCGCCGGCATGCAGCGCCTGCCCATTCACTGTAACGTCGCCATTGGCCACCTGCATCCAGCCGTGATTGCCAGTCAGTTTCTGTTCGAGCTTCGTTCCAGCGGTGAACTGGCCGGCATACATTTCGGCGTCGCTGCGAATCAGGAACGATCCCTCCCTGCCATCGCGCGAGGCGATCAAATGCAACTGATTCGGCTCGTTCTCAATGGGAAAGACCTTCTGCTCGTATTTCGGATCGAGCCCTGTCTTGTTCGGCAGCAGCCAGATCTGCAGCATGTGTGTCGTTTCCGTCCGCGACGGGTTGGCCTCGCTATGACGGATGCCTGTGCCGGCCGACATGAACTGAATTTCCCCATGCCGGATCACTCCGCCCGAGCCAAGAGAATCCTTATGTCCGAGCTCTCCGCTCAGCACATACGACAGGATTTCCATGTCCCGATGCGGGTGCGTGCCGAAGCCCATGCCGGGCGCGATGGAGTCCTCGTTAATCACGCGCAAGGCATGAAATCCCGTGTGCGCCGGATCG
>JAJZIF010000632.1 GCA_021810735.1 Acidobacteriota bacterium | reverse complement strand
GTCCAACCGCTTCTTTCATTCGGGTCAGAAAATACTGTTTCAATATGTTCGGCTCCAGCGTCGAACCGGATTTGCTGGAAACGATAATCACAGTTTTCTTCAGATCGACACTTCGCTCCGCCGCCTGTATCTGCGCCGGGTCGGTGGAGTCGACGATGGAGAGCTTCGGATATCCCTGCTGTGGTCCAAAGGTTTCGGCCAGTACCTCGGGGCATAGGCTTGAACCGCCCATTCCGAGGAGGAGCGCGTACTTGAATCCTGCCTTGCGGATGTCCTCCGCAAGGGCGCGAAGCTGCGCCAGATCGCGCTGCTGCCGCTCCACAATATCGAGCCATCCCAGCCACTTCGCCTCGTCGTCATTCGTCCATAGAGAGGCATCCCGCGCCCATAGACGCCCGACTTTGCCGCGCTCCCAGTCCGTGATCGCATTCGAGAAACGATGTTCAAGTTCTGCTGGAAGTTTGTATCGAAACTCCATCTTTTCGCTTCCTTTCTTTACCGTGGTTTACGTGCTCCGGACTTGTTGGACAGCAGCAGTGCCGCTCGAAGATATTGACGTTTCCTAAGTTTAGATGCCCCAAACCGTTCTGAAAGCGAGGTTTCCTAGATTTGCTCCCTCTCCGGTCAGGCCGTTTTGCGCGGGCAATCCGACGGAACTCGCCGAATGACCTAAAATGCAGGTAGGCGCATCTCCCGGAAGGACAGCAAATCACCCTGATCAGGATACGCCAGCCAGAAATGATCCTATAGGAGCACCGATTCCGCATGGACATCCAGACGATCGATCAGCAATACTCGCAATTACAGTCGGCCTCGCAGCAGGTGTATCAGGAAATCCGCGATCTGGCGGCCAAACTCCAGGCGGAAGCCGCCAATGGTAACCAGAGCGCAAGAGAATGGATGCTGGACCTGAAAGAGATTGCACTGGCCATCCAGTCCCAGCAACAACAGACGATGAACTTGCTCCAGGCAATCCACGGCTTTGTTGCCAACCAGAATCAGGTGTACAGCAACGCCTATCCGTCATATTCCCAGCCAGGCTTTGTCCCAGCGGGTTCGCAGCAGCCGCAGCAGACCGGAGGGTTAGGTGGCTTCCTGCAGTCCGGTTTTGGCAGGGCGGTCGTTACCGGTCTGGGCTTCGGCCTGGGCGACGATCTCATCAACAAGATCTTCTAGCCTTTCCAAACTATTATGCCGCTCACATCGGAAGATATCCGCACCGCGCTCAAGGACTGTTACGATCCCGAAATTCCGATCAATATCGTGGATTTGGGCCTCGTCTACCGGGTCGAGCTTTTCGACGACCCCACAATGCCTGGGCGACTCCCCATGCAACGCGTCGAAGTAGATATGACGTTGACCACTCCCGGCTGCCCGGCCCATACGTTCATGTTGGAGCAGGTCCGCAATCGATTGGCCGCAATTCCCTCGCTGGGCGCCTCCACAGTCAATCTGGTGTGGGAGCCCACGTGGGGCCCGGATCGCATCAGCCTGGAGGGAAGAAAAAAGCTAGGCATCGATGCCTAGCTTTTGGTCGATCCTACTCAGCGGGGTGCGCAAGCAGAGCCGCGCCGCTCGCGAGGATGAACGGCGTTTCCAGAAAACGGCCTCCTGGGTTCTTAGGCGCGCCGCACCAACTGGCGCACCCGGCCGCTCTGCTCGGTTATGCCATCGATGACGCCTTCCAGCCGGCCAAGTAGATCGTGGCCGTCCTGAAGATAATCTGGAACGCGCTGCCAAAGTTCCTTAACTGCCGCAGGATCTTCCGTCAGGATAACTGCCGCTCCCAGACCGGAAGCCGTTAAAGCGGCCTTTCTTCGGCCCGTCAGCAACAATGCAGCTCCGGCGATGAAGGATCCCGCCGCCACGGCTCGCAACCATGTCACGTCCTGTGCCATTTGAGTAACTCCTCTCGCAAACTCTACCAGAAAAGAGATGCGCCTGGAATTCATTTTAATTGGGGGAATCTTCCCTGTCCCCCACCCCGCAAAAGTGCTGTTCAGGAGATCGCTAGATCGAAACAAGCTTCTGCGCCAGGGAAGTTCCCGAAAGCGAAGCTTTCCGTTGTTCTACGAGTTGCGCAACGAGACATCCGGGGCAGGTGGCTTTTTCCACGCCCGAACGCCTCGATAGAGATAAATGAGGAGATTGCCGGCGCATACCACCACTCCGCCAATCGTCAGCAGAGTGACGGAGACGTCCGGGTAAACGGCCCGGCCAAGATAGTGGATCAGGAAGCTGCCTCGGTACGGTACGATTCCGGCCCTCCGCTGAAACCATTGCTCGGCCATCGTAAGAGGACATGGCCATGGCCCGGTTTCCACGACGATGCCCCACACCAGCGAAGCAATGTGAATTCCCGCTAGCCACGGGCGTCCTCGAGTAAACAGCGAGCCAAAGATCACCCAGAGAATCCATAGCAGATGTACCGTCAGTGTGGCGACAACCAGCCCGTCATAGAACGCGGAATCACCTGTTCCCATGCTTCCATTGTGGACCGGGACAGTCTTTTCCAATCGAAGGATGAGCCTGAAGGGTGGGGAGTAATCGTGCTGGGGAAGGCTCCTTTTGTATTTTGATTTGGAATGAGTTTAGCAGTA
>JAJZIF010000631.1 GCA_021810735.1 Acidobacteriota bacterium | reverse complement strand
TATCTGGCGTTTTTGCAAGTGGCGCGGCAGCGCGGCGCCGAGGTCATCGTCATTCCGAGCGAGGCGACCGGAGAAGTCTCTTTAGCGCTGCTGGAGCAAACGATCGCGCAGCATGGGAAGCGGGTCAAGGTGATTGCGATGACCCATGTACCCACCAACGGCGGTCTGATCCAGCCGGCGGCGCAGGTTGGCGGCATTGCCCGGGCCCACGGTATTCCCTTTTTGCTGGACGCCTGCCAGTCCGCCGGACAGATGCCGCTGCGCGTGGCCGAGCTTGGCTGCGACATGCTGTCCGCCACAGGCCGAAAATATCTGCGCGCGCCGCGCGGCACGGGATTTCTGTATGTGCGGCAGGGATTACTGGAACAACTGGAACCGGCGGCGATCGACATGCGTTCCGCCGTGTGGAATTCGCGGAATGGATACGAACTTTGCAAGGATGCGCGGCGCTTCGAGACCTGGGAAAGCTCCGTGGCGTGCAGGCTGGGCCTGGGCGTAGCGGTGGAATACGCGATGGCCGTGGGCCTGGACAATATTGCTGCGCGGGTATTCCTGCTGGGAGGGCAATTGCGGCAACGCCTCGCGCGGATCCGAGGCGTGACGGTGCGCGACCTGCCGGGGAGCTGCAGCCAGGCGTGCTGCGGCATCGTCACGTTTACCCATGATCGGCACACCGCACAGGCCATCTTTGAGAGGATGCGCGACCAGCGGATCAATGTACGGGTGACAGCGGCGGGTTCGACCCGCATCGACATGGAACAGCGCGGCCTGACCGAGATGGTGCGGGCCTCCGTGCATTACTACAACACGGAAGAGGAGCTGGAGCGCTTTGCGGAGGCAATCGCCGATCTGTAGGTCTTCGGCTTACGTAGTGTTCTTAATCTTCTTGTGACAGTTGGAATGGGCTGGTATGCTGGGGCGCAGAAAACGCCATTTCGTTTTCCGTTCCATTCGCTGAGAGGTGTGTCTGGCCGTAGGTAAAACAGAGCATTGTGTGCGGTTGCCTGTGGGTCTTCCCCTGTTGCTGCTTGCCTGTCTGTTGGCGGCAAATGCAGCTTGGGGGCAAACCTTTCGCACACGGGATCCCGGCAGCGGCTCGGTAGCAATCGGCGGGAAATGGCAGTTCCACACTGGGGACAATCTGGCTTGGGCCAGCCCGGCTTACAACGACTCGGACTGGGAGCAGTTGAACGGCAATACTACCTGGGGCGCACAGACGCATCCCGGATATACGGGCTTTGCGTGGTATCGCAAAAAGATAGATGTCACTTCGGCCCAGCCTGGAAGTTCCGCTCCGGTCTCCATCCTTATTCCGCCCGTCGATGACGCCTACGAAATCTACTGGAATGGCAAAAAGATCGGCACTTACGGGGGACTACCGCCCCACGCTGTTTGGTGGGAGACGGGCCACAATGCTGTGTACTCCCTGGGAACAGCGCCAATCAGCGGTGTGCTTGCGCTGCGTGTTTGGAAATCTGCGCTTTCTTCCTTTGACCTGGCGAATCTGGGCGGTCTGAATGGCGCGCCGGCGCTGGGCGATCCGTCCGTGCTGGCCATGCGGGAAACCGCCCAGCGCTACCGGCAAAACTATCGGCAACTCCCTCAATTGCTGATCGGGGCAGTGGTCCTCGTGGCGGGCCTGCTGGCATTGGTGCTGTTTCTGCGGGAACGCGATCAATGGCTTTATCTTTGGCTTTCCATCTATCTGCTGGCGGAAGGCGCGCTAGCCTTCAGGGTGCTCGATGGCATCACATACGGGCTGCATTTCACTTTTCTCCAGCTCTACGTGCAGCTCGCCGGCTCGTTGTCGGACATCTCGCTCTGGCTGCTGCTGCTCACCCTCTTCGGCTTCAGCCGGGAACGGCGCTGGCGCCGCTGGACCGTCGTCCTTGCCGCTCTGTACCTTACCGCACAACTGGTGGATATTACCACTATCTTTTTCTGGCAGCATGGCGGTCTTGCAATCCAGTGGATTGACGCCATCTCCACCGCCATCTACGTTCTCACGCCCTTCTACATCCTCTTTATCGTCGGTTTCGGACTGCTGCGCAGAAAGCACAGGGAGCTGTGGCCGCTGGCCATCTCCATCTTCGTGTACGGCCTGTGGAGTCCGGTGTTTGAGCTTTCGGCGCAGGGGAGGCGCTTTACGCATTGGACGCTCGCCGAGCATATGCGGGCTTGGGGCCTCCAGTTCGGGAGCTATCGATTCAGTGCCACGTTCCTTCTGGATACACTCCTGTTTCTCGTCTTGCTGTTTACGGTTGCGCGACAGCAGTTCCTGGAGCGACGCCGTCAGGCGCAGGTCGAGATGGAGATCAAGTCCGCCCGCGAAGTGCAACAAGTGCTCGTTCCGGAGGAAGTTCCCGCAATTGCAGGCTTTTCGATCGCCAGCATCTACAAGCCGGCGACTGAGTTGGGCGGCGATTTCTACCAGGTGATTCCGCTGGGAGAAGGGGGGGCACTTGTTATTGTGGGTGACGTAAGTGGCAAGGGACTCAAGGCCGCCATGGTGGTCTCGCTCATTGTCGGCACGCTGCGCACTCTGGCTGAATATACCCGCGAACCGGCGGAGATCCTGCGCGCGCTGAATCGCCGACTGATC
>JAJZIF010000630.1 GCA_021810735.1 Acidobacteriota bacterium | reverse complement strand
ACTACACACCGCCGGAAGTAGTAAGTTCCATGGTCGCCATGGTCGACGAGGCACTAACCACGGAGCGTTTTGGGCTTCATGCGGGCCTCGCGGCGCCCTCGGTCACATTGGCAGATCCAGCGACTGGTACGGGTACTTTCATCCTTGGCGTTCTCCGATCTATTGCCCAGAGGGTCCGCAAAGATGAGGGAGAAGGTGCCGTACCCGGGGCGATCCGTGAAGCGCTCAAGCGGATTATCGCGTTTGAAATCCAATTGGGGCCTTTTGCTGTCGCACAACTCCGCATTCTGGCCGAGTTGCTTGATCTCACGAAATCGCAGTCCAAACCTGGCTCACCTCCACCTCTACGGATGTACGTAACAGATACATTGGGCAATCCATACGATGATGCGGAATGGATCCCAGGTGTTCTTGCCGCTATCGGGAAATCACGCAAGGATGCAAACAAGATTAAGCGCGAAGAATCCATTACGGTTGTCCTTGGCAATCCTCCTTACAAGGAAAGGGCGAAAGGGAAAGGGGGTTGGGTAGAGCAATCGAATCCAAACGCGAAGCAGCGCGCTCCGCTTGAAGCATGGATACCGCCAAGCACATGGGGCGTTAGCGCGCACAGTAAGCATTTGAGGAATCTATATATCTACTTCTGGAGATGGGCAACCTGGAAGGTTTTCGACCACAGTCCCGAACAGAATGCCGGCATTGTTTGCTTCATCACCGTTGCGGGTTTTCTCGGCGGCCCTGGCTTTCAGAAGATGCGCGATTATCTCCGGCGTACCTGCGACGACATTTGGGTTATCGATTGTTCGCCGGAAGGACATCAGCCGGGAGTCAACACGAGAATCTTTCAAGCCGTACAGCAGCCAGTGTGTATCGTGATGGCCAGCCGGTCAAATAAATCGGATTCGACAACGTCCGCGATCGTTCGCTTCCGCGCTTTGCCGGTCGGCAAGCGGGAGGTGAAATTTGCGGCACTCCAAGCAATCCACCTGAAGGATCAGGCTTGGATAGAATGTCCCTCCGAATGGCGTGCACCATTTCTCCCTGAATCCCAGGGGGCTTGGGCTGGTTACCCTGCGCTGGAGGATCTCTTCGTTTACAACGGTTCAGGAGTGATGCCGGGTCGAACGTGGGTTATTGCTCCCGATGCGGAGTCGCTTCACGTCCGCTGGAAGAGACTCATCGATGCCCCGTCGAAGGAAAAAGAGAACCTGTTTCATCCCCACCTTCGCAAAGGCAAGCCTGGCGACAAGCACAGCAAGAAAATAGTACCCACGCCTTTGCACGGCTTTCCAATCAACAAGAAAGCCATTGCAGATGAGGACGGTAGCGACGTAATGCCCATCCGATATGGCTTCCGCTCGTTCGACCGGCAGTGGATCATCCCCGATGCGCGTATTATCAATCAACCGAATCCTGAGCTTTGGAAATCGCGTTCGGACGATCAGATATTCGCTACGGTGCTCTCGCGCAAGTCCCCGGCTAGCGGCCCCGGTCTTACATTTACATCGGACATCCCGGATCTTGATCATTACAAGGGATCCTTCGGCGGTCGCGCATTCCCCCTATGGCGCGACGAAAGGGCCCAGATTGCCAACCTGCCGCCGTCACTACTATCTTTCATCAGCGGTAAGTACGGAGCGAGCATGAGTCCGGAAGACCTCATGGCCTACATCTCTGCTGTCGCAGCTCATCCAGCATACACAGCGAAATTTCAAGATGATCTTTCTACACCAGGACTCCGAATTCCACTAACCGCCGTTCCAGAACTCTTTGCCGAAGCGGTGGAGGTTGGCCGAAAAGTGATCTGGCTCCATACCTTCGGTGAACGCATGATCGATCCAAATCATGGGCGGCCAGCAGGACCGCCACGTCTGTCCGCGGAACACATGCCATTTGTTCCAAAGGGTGGCGCAATTTCAGACGAACCAAACGATATGCCCGATACCGTCGGCTACGACGGAGAGAAGGAGCGACTTTTGGTGGGACACGGATTTGTCGATCGCGTTTCACCTGCTGTTTGGCACTACGAGGTTTCAGGCAAGCAGGTCCTTCTCCAGTGGTTCAGCTACCGCAAGAAAAATCGCGAAAAGCCGATCATCGGCGATAGGCGTCCGCCTTCCCCACTAGGGGACATCCAGCCGGACCACTGGCTGCCGGAATACACCACGGAACTCCTGAACGTACTCAACGTGCTTGGACTCTTGGTTGAACTTGAGCCGAAGCAGTCTGATCTGCTGGAACGTATCTGCGCCGGCCCGCTGATCTCTGAGGCTGAACTCAAGGCTGCCGGTGCCTTGGCAATCCAAGTAACCCCGAAAAAATCAAAGAACAAAAGTGAAAAAGCGCTTTCTTCGTTGTTTCACGAGTGACTCAAACACAGGCAACAGCGTCTGTGTTTCCTCCGTAACGCATCGACGTCCGAGATCGTCTCTGATGCACAAAGCAGAAGTGTTTCCCGTTTCGTGCATCAGAGAGATCGTTCTGAAAGCGCGCAGTACCGCCAGGGCGGCTACGCCATCGCTTGGCCTGAAACCGCCGCGGCCCCAGTCTGGATGGTGAACGACCAGCGATCGTCTTTGCCTAACCCGACTTCCGCTATTCGCGA
>JAJZIF010000629.1 GCA_021810735.1 Acidobacteriota bacterium | reverse complement strand
GGCGACCGCCAGCAGGGCCGACTGCAACGCCCAAGGCAGTTCCTTGCCGCGCTTGGCGGCGCGGCGGAGGATGCCCCGACAGGCACGCGGCGTCAACCAATACCGCTGCGGCAGCTCGCCAGTCTCCAAGATGTCCGACAACGAACACGCGCCGCCGTCGCTGGGGTACTCCAAAGTACTGAGCGTCCAGGACTCGCCATGCGAGGCCATACCCGAGTTGGACCAGCATTCCGAGGAAGGCTCCAAACGTCCGTCCTCCGTCGATCGACAGGACGCCGGGGACGTTCTCCCATACCAACCATAGGGGCCGGAGGCGATCAGCAAGTCGAGCAAACTCAAGGGTGAGGTTGCCACGCGCGTCATCCAGTCCCGCTCGTTTTCCGGCGATGGAGAAAGACTGGCAAGGTGTGCCTCCGGCCAGAAGGTCGATTGCTCCGACATCGTCTGCTCCTATCCTGGTGAAGTCGCCGAAGTTGGGAATGTCGCCGGTCGTCGGCAGCGCGATGACATTCCGAATCGCAGCCGCACGCTGCTTCGCTTCCTTGCGCGACTCTGTTTCATTTGGATCAGGCATGTGCAGCGGACGCGATGCGCCATAGCGCCAGTGCAGCAGCCAGCAACAAAACGGATCGATCTCGGCAAATGCGACAGGTGTCCATCCGAGTGGCTGCCATCCGACGGTCACGGCCTCGATACCAGAACAGACGGAGAGGTATTTCATGCCGCGCTCCGTGGTTTCGGTCCGCGCTTCTGTCGGCAGAGAAGCCGAAGAGCGGGGAGGATGTGCGCCATCGTTGTGTTGCGCCCATAGAGCACCATCTCGACATAGCGGACGGGTGCCAGATCCCCGGCACGGTCCACAAGCAGAAGCGGAACATGCACATCGCTTTCACGGAGAAGATGAATCAACCGTCCGGGTGGATCGGTCTGTCGCGCATGCAATAGCACAGCGCAGCGGAAGACGGCATCCTGGCCTCTGGCGAGAGCCAGCACGTCCGGTATTTCGTGGACAGCGGTGAGGTCGTATTCGTGCAGGCGTAGCGCAAATGCCGTAGCCGACAGCAATTCCGGATCGGCGCAGTAGAGCAGTATGGGTTTCTTGGCTCGCATGGTCATTTCCCGAACGCCTGGTCTTCGCGGCAGTAGGTGATGACGAGGCCCAAGGGATTGGTCAGCAGCATTTGGTTCGGTACTTCCTCGCGGAAGCCGTAGACGACATTTGCTGTCCAGCGTTCCCGGCGTTGTTCGTCGATATTGCCGGGAGAGCGGAAGACTTTGTCGAACTCGATCTCGGCGCGATAGGGCGGCTGGCGCAAGTCTTCGAGCACCACGGAACGGACTTCTATGTCGACGTTCGGCTGCGAGGGATCGAGCAGAAACGATTCGAGCGTTTTGGCCTTCTGGAACCGCTGGATGGTCGCGCTCTGCAATGAGTTCGAGAAAAAGCTCAACGACTCGGCGAAATCGCGCTGCACGGTGGCGTGATTGCGTCCGTAGTACAACCGTACCCATTGCGCGAGGTAATACTTGCTGACCCGGTCGATGGGAATCTTGGCGAAATCGTCATACTGCATCACCTGGCCACGCCCAGAATCCGACACCGAGATGATGAGCGGCTTCAATCGAAGCGCAGCGCTCTGCGTTCGATAGAAGAGCGCCAGCAGAGCGAGCGCGACGACCGAAAGCACCAGCAGGGCCAGCTTGAGATAAGTGTTGGTGACGACCGGCTCGGCGTAGAGTTCGAGATATTTCTGTCCAGCGTCGCTCATTGGATAGTTGTTCTTTGTCATGTCGATTTATCCCAGGGGGTTGACCCAGGTTCCGGTGCGTCCGCTCAGGATGGCCCCCGGTCAACTCAGGTATCTTGAACAGTCCGAAGATGCAAACAAACAGCGTTACGATCAGCGCGGGCAGCACGGTAAAAGCATTCGAGATGGAGATTGGCCCGATGACGCCCAGCAGTGCCAGCAGGACTTTCGCAAAAATGAAAATGAAAGCGCTGGCGATCACCTGATAGAAGCTGAAGCCAAGGAAGGCCTTAAACCATCCCCAGAAGAGGAAATCCAACTTCGGCACAATAAAGAACGGAATGAAGATCGGCCCAAGCAGCACGCAGACGGCGCTGGCGACTAGTCCATAGGCGATCACGGCAAAGGTCACGGCCTGCATCGCGGCCAGCGCAATCGCGATGACGAGAAACGTCAGCGTCTCGTGGAAGTCGAACTCGCCGGGAGGTTGGCCCAGTTGCTCCTCGGCCTGCGTGACCGCATCGGCAATCACCTGGGTCTGGTTCGATTCGATCTGCGCCGACAATTGCAAGGCTTCCTGGGTAATCAGGTCACTGAAGCTATACTCCATGCCCGGAATGGGCGAAGAATAGTACGTCAGCATTCCGAGACCGAACGAGATTGCGAGCAGAAGGTTGGCGAACTGCCCGAAGTGGAAACTGCCATAGAAGCCCTGGGCAGTCGAGAGCGCGTTCTGGATGCCGAACCACGCGATCATGATGACGGCGAGTCCGCGAAAGAGGTCGAGGCCCATCGTCTGGATGGCGGGACTGTTGGTCGCGAGCAACTGGCTGATGGCCTGCCCGAGAAAGGTGAAGGGGTTCTGTTCCATA
>JAJZIF010000628.1 GCA_021810735.1 Acidobacteriota bacterium | reverse complement strand
CGGCCCTACACGCGCGCCACCACAGCGCAGAAGTGCGTCCGCGCTGGCGGCAAGCACAACGATCTGGAAAACGTCGGCTTCACCCGCCGCCACCATACGTTCTTCGAGATGCTCGGCAACTTCAGTTTTGGCGACTACTTCAAAAAAGAGGCCATCGCCTACGCCTGGGAACTGGTCACGTCAAAGGATTGGTTTGCGCTGGATAAAGACAAGCTCTACGTGACCATCTTCAAGGGTGAACATAGCGCCAGCGGCCCCGGATTCAAGGTTGCCCGCGACGACGAGGCGTATCAGTTCTGGCTCGATGTCGGCGTGGCGAAGGACCGCATTTTCGAGCTAGGCATGAAGGACAATTTCTGGCAGATGGGCGACACCGGCCCCTGCGGCCCATGCAGCGAAATCTATTACGACATGGGCCAGGCCGCATCCGAGACTCCCGACAAGGACCTGCCCTTCGGCGAAGACGAGGCCCGCTACGTCGAAATCTGGAACCTGGTGTTCATGCAATTCGACCGCAGCGCCGACGGAGTTCTCAACCCGCTGCCAAAACCCTGCGTCGATACCGGCGCAGGACTAGAACGCCTTGCTGCTGTCTTGCAAGGCAAGCTTTCGAACTTCGAGACGGATTTATTTACTCCACTGATAGAACACGCCGCTGAGTTGATGGGCGTGAAGAACGATGTGGGCAACGCTAGCTTGCGCATTATCGCAGACCATGCGCGGGCGGCTACGTTCTTAATCGGCGATGGAGTCTTGCCTGCCAACGAAGGCCGTGGCTACGTTCTGCGCAAGATTCTTCGTCGCGCATTTCGTCATGCCCATTTGTTAGGTGTAAATCAGCCCGTCTTTTACATGATGGTTACGCATGTAATCGCAATTTTTGGCAACCGAAGTAAGACTGCTAATGCACCATACCCCGAGTTGCTCGAATCTGCAAACCGAATCGAAAAAATACTCTACGAAGAAGAAAAGCAGTTTGCCCGCACACTGCTCCTAGGCTCAGAAAAATTCCAGAGCCTTATTGTCGAAGCCAAAAACGAAGCATCCGGACAAAGCAACATCATTCAATCAATTGCAGCTTCTTCTGAAACGCCGACATCTGCTGGATGGGGTGTGCTAGCAAAGGTGCGTCCACGCGTCGCAGGGGACAAAGCTTTCACTATATATGAGACATTTGGTTTGCCGCTGGACTTCATGATCGAAGCTGCGCGCGACCAGGGGGCTGACTTTGATCAGCAGACATTTGATCGCAAGATGTTTGAAGAACAGCAGCGTGCGCGAGCTTCGTGGAAAGGCGGAGCACAAAAGTATGCAAGCCCACTATGGAATGAACTGCCGAAGACCATCTTCGAGGGCTATCGCCAACTCGAATCCATTCACTGCGAAGTCCTCGCGCTGGTGAAGGATGGCCTCGGTACGCAGGAAGTGAAGGCTGGCGAGAGCGCGGAAGTCGTGCTCGACCACACCAGTTTCTACGCGGACTCCGGCGGTCAGGTGGGCGACCACGGCTGGCTCTATTCCGAGGATGGGAACGTCGTCGTGGCGGAAGTCCTCGGCTGCACCAAGCCGGTGCAGGGCATCTTCGCGCACAAAATCATCGCCAAACAATCCATCGCTCTCGGCGACAAGGTCAACACCGTCGTCGATCCGGCATTTCGTTCCGCAACCATCCGTAATCACACCGGCACGCACCTGCTGCACGCGGCGCTGCGCGAAACTCTGGGCACGCACGTCAAGCAGGCTGGCTCACTCAACGATCCGCAGCATCTGCGCTTCGACTTTTCCCACTTCACCGCCGTTGCCGACGAAGAATTGCAGGACATCGAAGACCTCATCAACAAGAATGTTCTCGCCAATACCCGCGTCGAAACCATCGAGGATGTCCCCATCGATGTTGCGGTGAACGAATTCCACGCGATGGCGCTCTTCGGCGAAAAGTATGGCGAGCGCGTGCGCGTGGTCAAAATCGGCGACTTCTCCACCGAACTCTGCGGCGGCACGCATACTGCGGCGACTGGCGAAATCGGCCTGGTCAAATTGGTGAGTGAAGGCAGCGTGTCCTCTGGCGTGCGCCGCATCGAGGCCGTCACCGGCACCGGCGCGCTGGAGGAATTTCGTCGCGGCTTCGCCGTCACCAAATTGGCCGAGCAAATCGCTGGCAAGACTGACGCCCACTCACCCGCTGAAGCCCTGCGGCACAAAATCACTTCGCAGGAAGACGAACTCAAGCGCCTGCGCCGCGAACTGGACGAAGCGCGGATGAAGTCGGCGTCGGCCCGCGTCGGCAATGCGGCTGCGGAAGCGGTCGAGGTCTCCGGCATCAAAGTGTTGGCGCAGCGCGTGGACGCGCTGGATCGAGGACAAATGCGGACGCTGGTCGACAATTTGCGGACCAAGTTAGGCTCCGGCGTCGTCATTCTCGGCGGCGTGCAGGAGGAAAATAAAGTCTCGCTGATCGTCGGCGTCACCAAAGATTTGACCGGGCGCGTACAGGCCGGGAAAATTGTCGCGCAATTGGCAAAAAAAGTTGGCGGCTCCGGCGGCGGACGCCCGGACATGGCCGAAGCTGGCGGCAAAGATGTCGGCGAGTTGGATGCAGCCCTGCGAATTGCACCGCAGGT
>JAJZIF010000035.1:2741-15706 GCA_021810735.1 Acidobacteriota bacterium | reverse complement strand
CCAGGACAAGGCCAGCTGTTTTTATCATGGGTTTGTATGTACTCCTGGTGAATAGCAAACAATCATAATAGGCCGTACCACCATGAAAATTCCATGTGCGCTCAAAAAAAAACGGCGCAGAGAAATCCTCCCCTGCGCCGCTTCCGATCGTACTTCCCTGTTGATTACTGACCCTGTCCCAGCGAATAACCAGGCTTTCCGTTAAACCGGTACAGATGCTCCGTTTTGATGAACTCAATCCCCGAGTTCGCCAGCTTCAGCAGAAGATCTGCAACATCTTCATTCTTCCTGCCATCGGCCTCGAACCGGCAGCGCCAGTGATCCGTGCACAGCGTCTCCTCGCGTCCGTTCGGCCACACCTTCACGCCGCGATTCGTAATCATTTTCAACTCAAACAGTGTGCCAGCTGCCGCCTGCAGGCGTATCGCAAGCTCGTCCGGAGCAATGCCGTCCCAGTCCACGAACACATCCACACCCGCCAGCACCTTCTCTTCGCGTGCAAGGCTGCGCACTTCAATCGCAATCGCGTCCGGCTCTTCTTCCGCTCCCGCGCTTACCGTCGGCTCGTCCACCGCAGTCAGCTTTTCCGGTCGGCACCCAAGCCGCTCGATCACAGCTTCGGTAAACCGCCGCGTTCCGGCGTGCTCCACCGTGTGCTGTCCGGCAATGTCACGCGTATGGATGCCGTCTTCGAGCGCGCTCAGCCAGGCATTCATCACCTTCGCCGCAACCGCGCCGCGTCCCAGGTGACGCAGCATCTCTACACCGGCCAGCAACAGCCCGGAGGGGTTCGCCACATCCGCCGGCAAATCCGGAGCTGATCCGTGAATCGCCTCGAAGATCGCGCCACCCGATCCAATATTCACCGAGCCACCCAGCCCCACCGAGCCGGTCATCTGCGCTGCAATGTCAGACAGAATGTCGCCGTACAGATTCGGCAGCAGCACCACATCGTAGTCCGAGGGCCGGTGCACAAAGTTCGCCATCCCGAAGTCTACAATCTGGCTCTTCGCCTCAATCTCCGGATACTCCTGCGCAATCTCGTCAAACACCTTGTGAAACAGCCCGTCGGTCACCTTCATGATGTTGTCTTTCACCATGCAGGTCACCTTCCGCCGTCCCTGCTTCCGCGCGTACTCAAACGCATAACGCGCAATCCGCTCCGACCCGCGCCGCGTAATCAGCTTCAGGCACTGCGCCACATCCTGCGTCTGCCGGTGCTCGATACCCGCGTACAGGTCTTCCTCGTTCTCGCGCACAATCACTACATCCATGTCAGGATGCTGCGTCTCCACCACCGGCTTGTACGTCCGGCAGGGCCGCACATTCGCATACAGGCCCAGCGTCTTCCGCATCGTCACGTTCAGTGACTTGTATCCGCCGCCCTGCGGCGTCGTAATCGGCGCCTTCAGCATCACCCGCGTCCGCGCAATCGAGTCCCAGGCCTCCTTCGGAATCCCCGAGGTATTCCCGCGCAGATAAACCTGCTCGCCCACCTCCACAAACTCCGCATCCAGATGCGCGCCCGCCGCGGTCAAAATCGAAAGCACCGCCGCCATAATCTCCGGCCCAATCCCATCCCCGGCCGCGACCGTGATCGGAATCGCCCGCGGCTTCTCAACGCTGCTAATCCCACTCTCATTTACAAAATCAAGGGTCTGCGAACTCATCGACTGTTTCCTCCAGGAGCTAAACTGGTGTCAATCACCGAATTCAAATATACGACATATATTTCGTATATAGAAAGTCGCGTTTCCTACATCGCATTTGACGAGGTGAAACCTCCCATGCCATCCCGCCCGCAGAATCCCGCCCGCAAATCCGCCACCCAGCCCCGCGCCCACGCACCTGCGGCTAATCCCCCGGCAGCTGCGCCGCAATCTTCCCAGCCCGTCCAGCAAAAAACCACCTGGACATTCCTCACCAACCACTCGCACGTATTACTGCTCATCGCCCGTGATCCGGAAACCCGTATGCGGGACCTCGCCGACCGCGTTGGCATCACCGAGCGCGCCGTACAGCGCATCATCGACGAACTCCGCGAAGGCGGCTATCTCACCATCACCCGGCAGGGCCGCCGCAACCTCTACGAAGTCCGTGGCGAACCTCATCTCCGCCACCCCGTCGAGGCCGCACGCACCGTTGGCGATCTCATCCGCATGGTCAACGGTTAAGCAAAAAACAGCTTCGCCGCAATAAATCCAGCAGCAAGGGTCGTAGCAAATTGTCTTTAAATTTTGGTAGCGCTATCGGGGATCGAACCCGAACTCTCCGCCTTGAGAGGGCGGCGTGTTAACCAATTACACCATAGCGCCTTAAGGAAGAATGCCGCCCCGTAGCCTGAACCGGCCGCAGGGCCAACTGCTTGAGTATACCAAAGGTGCCGCAGCATTCGGCGCTTTCAACTGCCTGCCGATAGCTCCAGCGCTAGCCGCGGACCCTTCAGTGGTCGATGCCCAGCTTCTTTACTTCGTCCGTGTAGTACTTCCGGTAAAGAATGTCCCACTCCTGGCTGCCTTCGAGGATGATCTTCCGCTGCGACTCAATCTTCCGCCGCGCCGCCTCGTCAATCTTCATCTCTTCCAGAAGATCGTGTTCCATGGCCTTGCGTGCTTCCTGGCGAATCGTATTCCGGTCTTCCAGAAACTCAACCTCATCGATCTCTGCCAGCATATCGGCCACCGTGTGGGCCAGCTTGTTCAACTTGTCCCGGCTGATTCTCACAGTACCGCCTTGTATTTCCGGGCGAGTTCCATCTTCACCTTCTTGAACATCTCCGGGTAGCTCGCGCCCGTGCGGCGCATCTCCTCCTGGTAGGCCTCCAGAATCACCCGCACCTCTTCGTTGATGCGGTCCTCCAGAGACAGCTCTTCCAGCAGGGCCTTGTAGACCCGCTCCTCCACCATCTTCACCTTATCGGTGCGGATCATCTTCGCTTCAATCAGGTGCTTAACGGTGCGGCGGGCCAGATAATCGACGTAATCGCGCGAAAAAATCATCTATCTCGTTTCAAAATATAGCACATGGCCGCGAGCGCCTCCCTTTGGCGCCTCGCTGGACACCCTCAAACAGCACTTGCGGGGTCCACCATCCGTTCTGCGACAATGGGGAAGCCATATGAACTCCAATAGTTTGTTGAATCTCAAAGACGATATGATCGCCTACATCGCGGGACACGGTATGCGCCGCATCCCTGCCTTCATCGGCGATGACCTTCCTTCCATCCTCTGGGAAGACGAAAATAATCCTGACAGCTGGAAGGAATTCGTGGAAACCGCCAAAGCCGCCGGCGCCGCCTTCCTCACCATGTCTGAGATGACGCTCGAAGCCCAGGATATCCACCTCCTGATCGATCAGCTCCAGGAACTCCACATTCCAGACGACGACAGCAGCGAACTCGAACACGCCCAGGCCCTCATGGCCCATGCCGGCAAAATCGGTTTCCTCCAGCTCGGCTTCGCCCATCAGGGCGTCCTGTTCGTCCATGAAACCTCCACCGACTGGTACGAACATTACCAGGAGATCCTGGAAAGCCTCGACGATCTGAGCGATATCGTCTTCGATCAAGGAGACGACGACAGCCTGCTGTGACGCCATCCGATGCTCTGCCCGCTCCGGCACGCAGCAACCGGCCCCGCCGCTGGCTGCTCCCCCAGACTGATTCCGCCCAGGCCGCATCACTCGCTCATGAAGCGCGCCTGCCCCTGCTCATCGCAGAACTGCTCCTCGCCCGCGGCGTCAGCAGCGCTGCCCAGGCCGCATCCTTCTTCGCACCCAGCCTCGACCACCTGCTCGACCCATATTCCATGCTTGGCATGGCCCAGGCCGTCGAACGCATCGAGCAGGCCATCGCCCTCGGGGAAACCATCCTCATCTATGGCGACTACGATGTCGACGGCACCACCGCAACCGTCCTCCTGAAAACCGCCGTCGAACGCCTCGGCGGTACCGTCCGTTTTCACGTCCCCCACCGTCTCCGCGAAGGCTACGGCATGCAGAGCGAAATTCTTGCCTCTGCCGCAGCCGAAGGCGTCCGCCTCGTCATCAGCGTCGATACCGGCATCCGGGCCTTCGCAGCCGCTGATGCGGCGGCAGAACTCGGCCTCGACCTCATAGTTACCGACCACCATTTGCCTGAAGCCGCGCAGGACTTGCCTCGCGCCTTGGCCGTGCTTAATCCCAACCAGCCCGGCTGCCCCTACGCCTGTAAATTCCTCTGCGGAGCAGGCGTCGCCTTCAAGCTTTCGCAGGCACTGCTCGAAAAACGCGATCCCGAACGCGCCCGAACAAAAATTCTGCCCTCATTCCTCAAAATGCTGGCCATTGCCACCGTAGCGGATGCAGTACCCCTCCTCGGCGAAAACCGCACCATCGTCTCCATCGGACTGGAGGAACTCCGTCGCCCTGTCGGGTCCGGCCTGCGCGCACTCATGCAGGAAGCCCAGCTCGACCCCGCCCGCCGCTCCCTCACCGCCACTGACGTCGCCTTCCGCCTCGCACCCCGCATCAACGCAGCCGGCCGTATGGACATCGCCTCGGAGGTCATCGAGTTATTCACCACTCGCGACGTTGCGCGCGCGAAAGAACTTGCCGCCCGCCTTGAGAAGCTCAATTCCGAACGCCGCGAAACGGAAGCTGCCATCCTCGCCGATGTTGCCACCCGCCTTGTTGCCCCTGAATTCGCCGCCGCTCGCTGCATTGTCATGGACGGCGATGGCTGGCATCGCGGCGTCATCGGCATTATCGCCTCCCGCATCGTCGACCTCACCGGCAAGCCGGCCGTAGTCATCTCGCGCGAAAACGGCGAGGCTCACGGCTCTGGCCGCTCCATCGACGGTTATCATCTTCTCGATGCTATCGAGAGCTGTGCCGGCCTCTTCACCCGCTTCGGCGGACACGCCCACGCCGTCGGCTTTTCCCTGCCTTCCGATCGCGTCCCCGAGCTGCGCGCCCATCTCGTCGATCACGCGCGCTCTCGCATCGCCGATGAAGATCTGGGAGGCCCTCTCACCTGTCATGCCGAACTGCCTCTCGATCACATCACACCCGCGCTCTTTTCCTGGTTGCGCCGTCTTGAGCCCTTCGGCATGGGCAATGAAGAACCCGTCTTCGTCGCCCGCAATGTCCGTCTCGCCGGCCCCGTCCGCACCCTCAAAGAAAAGCATGTCCGCCTCAACCTTGCCCAGGGTCCGCGCGGCACACAATACAAGGCCCTGGGATGGAACTGGGCGGAGCGCGTCGCAGCACTAGACCTGCACCAGGACCAGCCCCTGCACATCGCCTACCGCCTCCGCGAAAATGAACACCCCGAGTACGGCGGCCTCGAACTGGAAATCGCCGACCTGCAAAAATCGGCACCCTGATCGCAAAGGGTCTTCTCAGGCTCCTTAAATCGACGCCACGCCCAGCATCGCTATATCATCCACCAGCCCGACTTCCTTCTGCACAAATGGCTCCGCGTAGCGCACGCCTGCCAGCAGCCCATAATGCCGCGCCGTCGCAAACGTCCGCTCGCGAATCTCCTCCTCCGGCACAAACAGCCCGCTGCCCTGCGCCTGGTTCGCATATTGCGAGGCATAAGCCATCAGCGCCCTATGTCGGTCCTCGATATGCGCCGTAATATCCACCACAAAGCTCGGCCGCACGTCGGCGTAGAGACTCGCATACAGGATCTTAAATGGCCGATGCGGCGGCAATCCCGTATCTACCTTCGTCAATCCGGCCAGAAAACACGCCTCATAACCCAGCGTTGCCGTCGTGTAGTGATCCGGATGCCGGCCCGTCCAATATGGTAGAACCACCACCCGCGGCCGCACCCTCCGGAGCACTTCCACTATCTTCAGCCGGTTCTCATAGCTGTTCTCCACGCGCCCATCCGGAATATCCAGAGCCTCCCGCCAGCTCACACCCAGAATCGCCGCCGCCGCCTTTGCCTCTGCCTCGCGCTCGGCGGCAGAACCCCGCGTGCCAGCCTCACCTTGCGTCATATCCAGAATCGCCGTGCGATATCCCAGCGCCTTCATCCTCAGCAGAGTGCCGCCGCAGGTCTGTTCCACATCGTCCCTGTGCGCTGCCATCGCCAGCACTTCAGCCATCGCCTCCACAGTCATCTGTCACCCCTCAAAAGCGAAAGGCACGGCGTCGCTTCCCGCCGTGCCCGGTTTTGCAAACCTGCCTGCTCAGTAATACGTGTTGTCCGCATCCGTACCCGAGTCCATGTAGGCAACATCGGTGATCGTGCCCTGCATCGTGACGTTGGAGTTATCCAACTGAGACATATTCGTGGTGCTGTAGATATACACTTGGCCGCCCTCAGCCGAATATACCTTGTGCAGTCCACCTACAGCCGCGATTCCTGTTGCGTCGCCTTTGTAAGAGTCAACGGTCACTGCGCCTGTCTGCGTGTTGAACATGGTCAGGCAGCCATACTGCACGTTCTGGCCCGCTTGGGCTTCTGCGTAGCGCACGCCGCCATTGCAGATCTTCGATCCGACCCACAGCGTATTATCGTCACCAAACAGCATCTTGTTGTGGTATCCGTCACTGATCGGATAGGTCCCGGTAATCTTCCCCGTCGAAGTGTCATACACCGTCAGATAGCCGGTAAACAGCCCGCTACACGGCTGTCCTGCCACAAAATTCTGACACTGCTGCCCGGCAATATACATGGTGTTCCCATTAAAGATGGCGTTTGTCGCCCCTTTCGGAATCGGTGTAAAGGTCGTCGCCGTCAGGTTGATGCCGGTTGCGCCAATCGCACCGGGATTCAGTGATGAAACGGTAATTGGAATGGCGGTGATCCCAGCCGTCGTTCCCCCACATTCGGGACCACAGTCCAGTACATACGCAGTGGAGCCGTCAGCGGAAAACACCGCCTTGACCGGCCGGTCAAACTTCGCGTTTGGTCCCGTACTTACCGGGAAAATACAATACGCAGGCAGATTTTGCGGCTCGCAGTCTTCCGCCATGTTCGTATTCCCATTCGCATCGGTGTAGACGTAGTTGGGATTGTTGGCTGCCGCGAGAGACTGCGCCTGCGTCAGCTTCACAATGCTGTAAACCGAAAATTGTTTGTACGAGGTACCCGTCTCTGTCGACTGGCTCGCTCCCTGGTCGCTGTCCCTTACAAAAGCCAGCGCAACCGTGCCCCCGGGATTCACCGAAATACTGTAAACGCCAGGCAGGTCCAGCACGTAGGATGTCCCGCTTGGCCGATCAACGACCGAAACCACGTTGTTGGCGTCGTTGGCCGCGTAGACGTAATTCAAATCACGGGAAATAAAAACACTGTTCGAGTACCCGCCCGGAATCGGAATCGACGTCGACAGCTTTTCCTGCGCGTAGTCGATCAACGAAAGATCGCCGCTTCCGGCGTTGTACACAGCACCCGTCTGCTGTGCCGGCAGGTTCTGGATCGTCACCGGCAGTTGGCCCGAATAACCGCTGATTTCATACTGCGGAATGGTCTCCGAAGCGTTATGCCGCACGTCGTAATACGCGTCCACAAACGGCAGCGCGTTCGGGTTCTGCTCCGCCATCATCACACGGTTCAGTACGCCGCTCGGAGGCAGCGAACGTCCGGCCAAAAAATAATCCTTCCCGCAGGCCACGAGCGTTAAAAGGACCGCACAACTCACGCTCACCAGAGCAGAAACACGCGCAACACTTCTCTTTTTCAAACCTTAAACCTCACCAGCTCACAATCCTGCGTGGGATAGCCAAGTATAACAAAGCAACCCCATGCTGCTGGTAATCAACCCCACGTTGTCTTAGCATCAGCTCGAGGGCTCCTGTTTGACCAATCGACTACAGACGCTGTTCGGTGACCGCCCCGTCCTTTGTGACGGGGCCATGGGAACCAGTCTCTACGCTCACGGCATCTACATCAACCGTTGCTATGACGAGCTGAACCTCTCTCAGCCCGAACTGGTCCGCTCCATTCACGAGGAATACCTCCAGGCCGGCGCGGAAATCATTGAAACCAACACGTTCGGGGCCAACTCCTTCCGCCTGCGCCGTTACGGCCTCCAGGATAAAGTCGCTGAAATCAACACCGCCGGGGTGCGCATCGCCAGGGCCGCCGTCGCTCAGCTCGCTGAAAAGCAGGGCACTCAGGCTTGGGTCGCCGGCTCCATTGGCCCCCTCGGCGTTCGCCTCGAACCCCTCGGTAAAACTGGCCTCGACGAAGCCCGGGCCGCCTTTGCCGAGCAGGTCAGCGGTCTCGTCGCAGACGGAGCCGATCTGCTCATCATCGAAACCATGCCCGCCCTGAATGAGGCGGAACAGGCCCTCCTTGCCGTCCGCGAAGTCGCCCCGGACATCCCGGTCATCGTCATGGTCACCGTCGATGAGGAGGCCCGTTGCCTCGATGGCACCTCGCCGGAAATCGCAGCTGCCCGCCTCACCGCCTGGGGAGCCGATGCCGTAGGCGTCAACTGCAGCACCGGTCCGGCCACCGTCCTCACCGCCATCGAGGGCATGGCCGCCGAAACCAGCCTGCCCTTGGCCGCCATGCCCAACGCCGGCATGCCCCGCGCCATCGAAGGCCGCAACATCTACCTTTGCTCTCCGGAATACATGGCCAGTTTCGCCCGCAAGTTCCACAAGGCCGGCGTCCAGTTCCTGGGCGGCTGCTGCGGCACCACACCAAACCACATCCGCGCCATGAAGTCCTTCCTGCGCGCCTCCGAGGCCCAGAAGACAGCCATTCCGCACTCCCGGCGCGAGCCTATCGTCACCGAAACCCCTCCCTCTCTGCTCGGCGAACGCTCCGGCCTCGGCAGGCTCATCCACGATGGCACCTTCGTCACCATGGTCGAAATCGTGCCCCCCCGTGGCATTTCTTGCGAAAGAGAAATTGAGGGCGCGGCCAGCCTCGCCGCCTTGGGGGTCCACCTCATTAACGTTCCAGATTCGCCCCGCGCCTCGGCTCGCATGAGCGCTCAGAGCATGTGCATCCAGCTCCAGCAAAAGGCCGGCATTGAGACGCTGCTCCACTATACCTGCCGCGACCGCAACGTTCTTAGCATCCAGAGTGACCTGCTCGGCGCCTCGTCCATTGGCCTCAAAAACATCCTTTGTCTCACCGGCGACCCGCCCAAGCTCGGAAACTACCCCGACGCGACCGCCGTCTTCGACGTCGATGCCATCGGCCTCGTCAACATCGTCAATCGCCTCAACCACGGCCTCGACATCGGCGGCAATCCCATCGGAGCCTCTACCGGCTTCACCATTGGCTGCGCCGCCAACCCCGGCGTGCCCGACATCGAAAATGAAATCCGCCGCTTCGCCTACAAAGTCGAGGCTGGCGCCGAATACGCCATCACTCAGCCCGTTTTCGATCTCCGCATCCTGGAGACCTTTCTCAAGCGCATTGAGGAATTCCGTATTCCCATCATCGCCGGCATTTGGCCGCTTACCAGTCTCCGCAATGCAGAATTCATGAAGAACGACCTTCGCGTCAGCGTGCCGGACAGCATCTTCCTCCGTATGCAGGGAGCCTCGACTCCGGAAGAAGCGCGCGCTGAAGGCATCCGCATTGCACAGGATATGCTCGTCACCGCCATGCCCATGGTGCAGGGCGTGCAGGTCAGTGCTCCCTTTGGCCGCTATTCTGCCGCTGCCGACGTGCTTTCCGTCGTCCTCGGCACTGACGCCGGGAAAAAGACCACCACAAGCGAATCCCCCACTCAGCCTGCATCCGAGGGAACTACCGTTGCCTAGTTTCGAAGAATCCCTGAAACGTCTCGAAGAGCTCGTCGCGCAGCTCGAACGCGGCGACCTGCCGCTCGAAGAAGCCATCAAGATCTTTGAGGAAGGCTCGCGCCTCTCGGAAGAATGCAGAAAGCATCTTGAATCCGCCGAAGGAAAGGTCGAAATTCTGCTCAAGCAGCGGGATGGATCAGCCAAACGCGAGCCCTTCCCGCCAGCCTGATCCGCTCTTCAGAATTTCAACGCCCCATCCACTCCATCGCCTGCTTCAGGTCGTCCAGAATATCGTTGATGTCCTCGATGCCGACTGAAATCCGCACAAGCCCATCAGTAATCCCGATTTTCTTGCGCATCTCCGCGCCTATCGCCGCATGCGTCATCGTCGCCGGATGCGAAATCAGCGACTCCACGCCGCCCAACGACTCGCCCAACGTGCACACCCGCACGCGCTTGAGCATGTCATTTGCATGTTCCTGCGACCCTACGTCGAACGACAGCATGGACCCGAAACCACGCATCTGCTTTTTCGCCAGTTCATGATGTGGATGCGTCTTGAGCCCCGGATAATGCACGCCATGCACCTTGGGATGCTTGGTCAGAAACTCCGCCACCTTGCGCCCATTCTCGTCGTGCTGCTTCATCCTTACCGCCAGCGTCTTGACTCCGCGCAGAATCAAAAAAGATTCAAACGGAGACAGAATCCCACCCGTGCTCTTCTGCACGAACGAAAACGTCTCCTTATGCTCGGGCCTGGTCCCCACAAGCACACCGCCCAGCCCGTCGCTGTGTCCGTTCAGGAACTTGGTCGTCGAGTGCATCACGATATCAGCGCCAAACTCAATCGGCCGCTGCAAATACGGGGACATAAAGGTGTTGTCCACGCTCAGATCAACGCCGTGCTCGTGGCACACATCCGCCACCGCGCGAAGATCCGTTAGCGTCATCAGGGGATTGGTCGGCGTCTCAATGTGCACCAGCCTGGTCGTGGACCGAATCGCCCTCCGCACATTCTCCGGATCCGACGTATCCACATACGTGAACTCGATGCCATACCGCGACGCCACTTGGTTGAACATCCGCGTCGTACCGCCGTACACGTTTTCACCGCAGATCACATGATCGCCGGTGCGCATCATCGTGATGAGAGCGGTAATCGCGGCCATTCCGCTCGCAAACGTGTGTGCGCTCGTACCACCTTCCAGCGCCGCCAGGCTCACTTCCACCGCATCGCGCGTCGGATTTCCGGCCCGCGAATAGTCGTACCCCTTGTTCTTGCCGATCTCTTCCTGCGCAAAGGTCGACGTCAGGTAAACCGGCACGTTCACCGCTCCCGTCAACGGATCCGGCCCTTGCCCGGCGTGAATCGCGCGCGTTGCAAATCCTTTTTTCGTCCAGTCGATCACCGTTTCCTCCTCACCAATTGCCTGTCCAAGAAATGCTCAGCATCTATTTCCCACCTTCGAACACATTCTTGGATAAATACCGCTCCGCCGAATCCGGCACAATCGTCACCACACGCTTGCCCGTTCCCAGCCGCTTCGCCAGTTCCACTGCCGCATACATCATCGCTCCGGCACTCGACCCGCCCAGCAACCCCTCCTCGGCGGCCATCCGCTTCACCATCGCAAACGCGTCTGCATCTGACACGG
This sequence comes from Acidobacteriota bacterium, assembly GCA_021810735.1. The sequence continues at coordinate 4,346 of JAJZIF010000035.1, read as the reverse complement.
CGACGATCTCATCGGTAACCTCGTAGTCGAAGGTCTTCGGCACAAAATGCACGCCGATTCCTTCCACCTTGTGCGGTCCCGGCGCCCCACCTTGCAGAATCGAACCCTCCGTCTCCACCGCCACCGTGTGCACTCGCGGATTCTTCTCTTTGAAATACCGCGCAATTCCTGTAAACGTTCCGCCCGTTCCCACCCCGGCCACGAATCCATCCACGCGGCCCTCCATCTGCTGCCACATCTCCACGGCCGTCGTGTCGTGATGGAACTGGGGGTTCGCAGGGTTATCGAACTGCAGCGCCGCAAATACGTCAGGATTTCCCTTCGCCAGCGCCTGCGCGCGCCGAATCGCGCCCGCCATGCCTTCTTCCAGCGGTGTCCGGTGCACCTCAGCCCCAAAACCCCGCATCAGGATGCACTTCTCTTCGGCAAACCCTTCCGGTACGAACAGCACCACGCGATAACCGCGGTTCACACCCACCAGCGCAAGCCCTACGCCGGTGTTGCCCGCTGTCGCTTCCACGATCGTCGAGCCTGGATGCAGCTTGCCCTGCCGCTCCGCCTCCAGAATCATTCCCAGCGCCGCGCGGTCCTTCACGCTTCCACCCGGATTCAAGAATTCAAGCTTGGCAAATACCTCTGCCGACTCCGGCCCAGCCAGTCTCCCGATGCGCAGCAGCGGGGTGCAGCCAATCAGATCCGTCACACTTGTGGCGACTCGCAGCTTGTCGTTCATACGCGAAGGCTCCATGTCAAAACTGCCTAGTGTAGCAGGAAGAGCCCCCGCCTTGACGGGAAAAGTCCTTTCGGGTGACCCATCGCGTCCAACTCCGCGTCGTTTGTTAATTCCTGGGCCGCAGCTGGTGCACGTTTTACTTGTGGGCCGCTGAGATCGTCGCGTAGTAGCCGGTACGTGTCCTCACAATCAGCCGCCCGTGTCCGGGAGCCTTGGCCTCCACGTGAACCGTTCGGTAACCACCCTGGCTGAACGGCTTTGTTGGGCGATAACCCACCATGTACTGGTTTCGGATATCGCGCGCCACTTCTTCCGCAATCTCATCCACATTGCGCAGGGAGTGAGGAAAATACGCAAGCCCGCCCGTTTCATTGGACAGCAACTCCAGCGCCTTGCGCGCCGTTCGCACTTCCTCGCCAGAATCGTTATAGAGTAGCCCGATCGAGTAAATCTCCGGCCCATGAAGGTCCTGCACCCGCCGGATCGCCTGTGACAAGGTCAGCGTCGATGCATCGTCTTCACCATCCGTGATGATCAGCAATACCTGCTTCGGATTCTTCGCATGCTTTGCCAACTCATCCGCCGAGGCCACCACCGCGTCGTACAGCGCCGTCCCGCCGCGCGCATCCACGTGTGCCAGGGCCTGCTCCATCTTCGTGATGTCCGACGTAAACCCCTGATCCAGATACGCCTCATCGGAGAAATTCACGATGAACGCCTCATCCTGCGGATTCGAAGCTCTCACCAGGTCCAGCGCCGCTTCTCTCACCGCCGGTAGCTTGTCTCGCATTGACCCGGAATTATCCACCAGGATTCCCATGGATACCGGCACATCGGCATGCTGAAAAAAGCTGATCGTCTGCGGAACATTG
>JAJZIF010000035.1:0-2731 GCA_021810735.1 Acidobacteriota bacterium | reverse complement strand
CAGACCTTGAAATCGTCCCTGGTTAAATCTGTCACCAGTTGCCCGCGCGTATTCACCACCGTGCAGTTCAGCACCACTTCGTCCACGCTCTGCCGCATGGTGAAAATGCCGCCTCGCAGCCGCTGAATCTGGTTCGCCCGCGCCTGGCTCAGAGGCATCGTCGGGCTCACCGGCTGGTTGTCTTCCATATCCGGTGACAACACCGGGTCGCGATCCACCTTCAGGCTCGGCTGGCTCTCCGGCTCCGTCGGGTTCTGCATCACTGTGGTCTGCGGCGCATTCGCAGGCCCTGTCGCCACAGCCGGCGTCTGTGCCTGCGCCAGAGCCAGAGTTTGTGCCCACGCAAGGCTCCCGGCGCAGAAAACCGCCAGCGCTGGCAGCAGGAACATCCTTCTATGAATTCGCATCTTCGGTCGCAATATGGCTTGCATGAACACTCTCGATGGCCCTGCCCGTTGCAACGGTTCTCCAAGTTAAGTTTCACTTTACGCTAGAGGCTGTAAAGGCTCGCGACGCTGCTCGCCTTAATAGTGTTAACAGGCCCTAGCAATCCGCTTGCCGACCGGGCTCCATCTCCGCGTCAAATCCAACTTTGGTCTTGCCCTCGCTCGCTTTGGCCCGATTCCACTGCGTTACAATCGCCTCGTATATCGCTTCGATCGCTCAAATCCGCCCCTTGGAACGCAATCATTACTTGTGGCACGCATCATACCGTTTCCGTCGCACCTGTTGGACGTCCCCGAACCCGGCAGGGATGTATCCGCCCGCCGTACGCTCCCTCAGCCGCAAACGCTCGTGCGTTTCCGCCTTCCACTCCATCCCGGCCCGGCCCCGTATGCGCTTTGCTGATTTTTTCCGCTGCGCCGCCCTCGCCGCCTGCTTCTTTCTTGTGCTTGCAGTTTCGGCCCAGCGTGTAAATAATACCCACCCCATGTTCCAAACCGTCTCGCCCCTTGGTGCGGCTTCCAACTTCGTGGTTGTCATTGACGCCGCACATGGTGGCTCCGATCTCGGCGCCCGGCTCTCGCCGGCTTTGGATGAAAAAACTGTCACTCTCGCCCTTGCCCGGCGCCTGCGGTCATTGCTCGCCGCCCACGGCATCTCCGTCGTCATGACGCGCACGGGCGACACCGCCCTTCCCATGGCCACCCGCGCCGGCATCGCCAATCACGCCCACGCCGCTGCCTGTCTCATCCTGCATGCCACCGATAGCGGCGTCGGCGTTCATCTCTTCACTTCATCGCTCTCCCCCGCACCTCGACCAGAAATCCCCGCGTGGGGCACGGCGCAGGCGGGCTATATCCACCAGAGCGTGCGCCTCTCCTCCGATGTCGATGCCGCATTCATCCACACCACTGTCCCTGTCATTGTCGGACGCACCTTCCTCCAGCCGCTCGACAATCTGACTTGCCCCGCCCTCGCCATCGAACTCGCACCCAAACCCTCCAGCACCCTGACCAGCGCAAAATCCGTCGACAACCCCGGCTATCAGTCCACCGTCCTCAACGCTATCGTCACCGGCATCCTCCAATGGCAGCAGGACTGGAGCCACCAACCATGATCTCCCGCATCGGACAATGGCTCGTCCTGGTCTTGTTCGTGGCTTGTATCGCCATGGCCGCCATTCTTATCCGTACCCGCCAGCGCGCTCACGATCGCCTCGAAGCGCCGCTCACCAGTTCGGTGCCTCTCTCGCAAACCCCGGACGAGCCTCGAGTCTCAGTCACCCTCATGATGCCTGACGACAAAACCGGCTCTCTTGACCCCATTTCGGAAACACTCGCCCTGCCCCAGGACGAAAGCGCCCGCGCACAGGCGCTCATTGACCAGCTCATCGCAAGTTGGCGCGCGCCGGGTTCACCTCATCCAATCAAAGCCTCAGCCGGAGTCGACAGCGTCTTTCTCATGCCTGTCCCCGGCGAGCCCGGCAGCCAGCTCGCCATCGTCAATTTCGATGCAGCCTTCCCGCTCGCCCAGCCCTCCGGCATCGAGCCGGAAACTCTCACCCTGCTCTCCATCATCCAGACCCTGCACAAAAACATCCCGTCCATCACTGAGGTCCGCTTCCTCGTCAACGGCCAGCCCGGCGCCACGCTCGCAGGCCACGCCGACCTCATGCGCACCTATCTGGCCGAAAGCACCGTTCCCGGGTCAAAATCGTAACAGCATGTCTCATCCTTCCTCCCATCCACGTCGCATCGGCGTCTTCGACTCCGGCTTCGGCGGACTCACCGTCCTCGAGGCCATGCTCCGCCAGCTTCCCGCCGCCGAATTCCTCTACCTCGGCGATACTGCGCGCCTGCCTTACGGCGCAAAATCCCGCGAAACCGTCGCCCGCTACGCCGTCTCCAGCGCCGAATTCCTCCTCGCCCAGGGCGCAGAATACCTCGTCATTGCCTGCAATACCGCCTCAGCCCTCGCACTCGACGCCATCCGTGCTGCGGTCCCGGTGCCCGTTCTCGGAGTCGTTGAAACCGGCGCCAATGCTGCTCAGACCCATTCCCGCTCCGGCGATGTCATGGTCATCGCCACCGCCGCCACGGTGGAAAGCCACGCCTACCTGGCCGCCTGCCGCGAACGCAAGCTTCGCGCCATTGAGAAAGCCTGCCCGTTGCTCGTCCCGCTTGTCGAAGAAGGCTGGATCGACCACCCCGTCACCCGCGAAGTCCTCAACATCTACTTCTCCGAACTGCTCGATCAGGCCCGTGTTGCCGCCCTTGAACCCGACACA
>JAJZIF010000627.1 GCA_021810735.1 Acidobacteriota bacterium | reverse complement strand
CATAGGAAGCAGTCAGTGGAGCGGCAATGGCGAGTTGTCCACCACCGTTGGCGTGACTCGCGTCATGCCCCATTCCACGCAACGTCGGCGCAATCTCATCCGCGTCCGCCCCATTATCCTTCGCGGAGAAAGCGACATAGCTGTTGCTGCTGCCACCGGAGGCGGCGCGAATGCTGGCCATTGGCGACGGTTCCGGGACCGCTCCGCTCTCGCGCCCTCGCAGATTGAAGGCCACGGCCTGGCTGTTGGTTTGTTCCAATGTGTGCGCGATATTGTCAGCAAACCCATGCCCGTTCGATTGCGTGTGCGCAGTGCAGATAGCAATCGGGACGAGCGGACTGCCGCGTCCAGTGCCATCCTCGCTGGCGTCAAAGCCGTCGGCGGAGAGAGTGTGCGCGATCAGCGTCTCCGTCTCGACATCCTGTCGTCCCATGCCACCGGCATTCAAACAGTAAGAAATTTCAGAGGCTGACGAGAGGATGCCCGCACCTAATTGGTTGCGGATGAAACCGTCTTTGCATCCAGCGTCGATGGTGGGTGCGGTGTCTGTGAAGCGACCGCCAGCAGGGCCGACTTCAATGCCCACGGCAGTTCCTTGCCGCGTTTCTCGGCGCGGCGGAGGATGCCCTGACAGGCACGACCGCTCAACCAATACCGCTGCGGCAGCTCGCCAGTCTCCAAGATATCCGACAACGAAGACGCGACGCCGTCGCTGGGATACTCCGAAATGTTGAGCGTCCAGGACTCGCCATGCGAGGCCATACCCGAGTTGGACCAGCATTCCAAGGAAGGCGCCAAACGTCCGTCCTCCGTCAATCGACAGGACACCGGGGACGTTCTCCCACACCAGCCATAAGGGCCTGATGCGATCAACAAGTCGAGCAAACTCGAGGGTGAGGTTGCCACGCGCATCATCCAGTCCCGCTCGCTTTCCGGCGATGGAGAAAGACTGGCAAGGTGTTCCTCCGGCCAGAAGGTCGATTGCTCCGGCATCGTCCGCTCCGATCTGGGTGAAGTCGCCAAAATTGAGAATGTCGCCAGTCGCCGGCAATGCGATGATGTTGCGAATGGCGGCAGCACGGCGCTTCGCTTCCTTGCGCGTAACAGCGTCATGTGGACTCGGCATATACAGCGGGCGCGATGCGCCATAGCGCGAGCGCAGCAGCCAGCAGCAAAAGGGATCGATCTCAGCAAACATTACCGGCTGCCAGCCGAGTGGCTGCCACGCGACGGTCACGGCCTCGATACCTGAACAGATGGAAAGATATTTCATGCTGTGCTCCGTGGTTTCGGTCCGCGCTTCTGTCGGCAGAGAAGCCGAAGAGCGGAGAGGATATGCGCCATCGTTGTGTTGCGGCCATAGAGCACCATGTCGGCATAGCGGACGGGTGCCAGATCCCCGGCACGGTCCACCAACAGCAGCGGGAGATGCACATCACTTTCAAGGAGAAGATGAATCAACCGTCCGGCTGGATCGGCCTGCTGTGCATGCATCAATACACAGCAGCGAAAAGTGGCGCCCCGGCCACCGGCAAGACCCATCGCGTCCTGGATTGCATGGACAGCAGCGACATCGTAGTTGCGTAGGCGCAGTACGAATGCCGTAGCCGACAGCAGTTCCGGGTCGGCGCAGTAGAGCAGAATGGGTTTCCTCGCTCGCATGGTCATCTCCCAAACGCCTGGTCTTCGCGGCAGTACGTGATGACGAGGCCGAGTGGGTTGGTCAGCAGCATCTGGTTTGGCACTTCATCGCGGAAGCTGTAGACGACATTCGCCGTCCAGCGTTCGCGCCTTTGTTCATCAATGTTGCCGGGTGTATGAAAGATTTTGTCGAACTCGATTTCGGCGCGATAGGGCGGCTGCCGCAGGTCTTCCAAGACCACCGAGTGGATTTCAATATCGATGTTCGGCTGCGAGGGGTCGAGCAGGAACGATTCGAGCGTCTTGGCCTTCTGAAAGCGTTGGATCGTTGCGCTCTGCAACTGGTTCGAGAAGAAGCTCAATGACTCGGCGAAGTCGCGTTGCACGGTCGCGTGATTGCGCCCGTAGTACAACTCGGCCCATTGCGCGAGGTAATATTTGCTGACCCGATCGATGGGAATCTTGGCAAAATCGTCATACTGCATCACCTGGCCACGGCCAGAATCCGAGACCGAGATGATGAGCGGCTTCAATCGAAGCGCAGCAGATTGCGTGCGATAGAAGAGCGCCAGCAGAGCGAGCGCGACGACCGAAAGCACCAGCAGGGCCAGCTTGAGATAGGTGTTGGTGACGACCGGCTCGGCATAGAGTTCGAGATACTTCTGTCCAGCATCGGTCATTGGATAGTTGTTCTTTGTCATGTCGATTTACCCCATTGGGTTGACCCACGTCCCAGTGCGTCCGCTCAGGATGGCCCCGGTCAGCTCCGGGATTTTGATCAGGCCGAAGATGCAGACAAACAGCGTCACGATCAGCGCGGGTAGAACCGTAAAAGCATTCGAGATGGAAATTGGCCCAATGACGCCAAGCAAGGCCAGCAGGACTTTCGCAAAAATGAAGATGAACGCGCTGGCGATGACCTGATAGAAGCTGAAGCCAACGAATGCCTTGAACCATCCCCAGAAGAGGAAATCCAGCTTCGGCAC
>JAJZIF010000626.1 GCA_021810735.1 Acidobacteriota bacterium | reverse complement strand
TGCTCGACCTGCGTCGTGATGATGTGGAAGTGCGGCGTTGGCCTGGCGAAGAAGATTCCCTTTAGCGCGTGATTGTTCGCTTCGCTTCCACCACTGGTGAAGACAACCTCGCAGGCATCGCACCCCAGAAGGCGGGCAACCTGTGCCCGCGCCTTCTCCACGGCCTCCCGCGCGGGTTTTCCTGCCCAGTGATCGCTCGACGGATTCCCGAACGGCCTATCCAGCACCGCCCGCATGGCAGCGGCAACCTCGGGCGCTATCGGCGTGCTCGCATTGAAATCAAGGTAGATGCGCATACTGTTCCTTGTGTGTCAAAACCGGCTTACCATCCAAAGTGGATCGACGGCAAATCATGCCGGATCTTGGCCAGGTAGTACCGTTCAAAAGCGATTTTCAAATACCTTGCCCACTTGGCGCGTTTTGCGACGATCTTGTTGCGCGGGGGCAGGAACGGGTCTGCGGACAAATAGAATGCCGTGTCGCCCGCATCCGCGATGCAGGTCATTGGCAGCGTCCGGCCATCCAGCTTTTTTCCGCCGGCGAACTCCGCCGCAACATTGCGCGCGGCAATCCGGGCCATCGCCTCGCTCAGGTGCCCTGTTTTCGGAACGGCGACGGGCACCGGGGTCACGCCGGGCGGAGCGATAGCAACGGCTACACCGGCGGCGTAAATGTTCCCGAATTTTGCGCTGGACAAGTGCGGCGTTACGGGAATAAATCCCTTCGCATTGCCCAGACCCTCGACCGCGCGGACGAATGGGCTGCCGAGAAACGCCGGAACTACGAGCGAGAAATCAAACGGCAGTTCTGTGTTGTCCGCCAGGGTGAGGCTGCCTGGCCGCGCCTCGATGATCTTGCCGTTTACGGTAAAGTCAATGTGCCGCTCCGCAAACTCATCCTGAATCATTCGAGGAGATGCGCCAATGCCACCGACACCGAAGTGGCCCAGAAACGGTTCCGGCGTCACGAAGGCAAGCGAGAAGCGATGGCGTTTCCTTGCCCGTTTCAGCACCGTGTCGATCATCATCGCCAGCTCGTAAGCCGGGCCGATACAACTTGCTCCCGCCACCGCGCCGATCACGATGCGCCCCGAATCCGATGCCAGCACTTTCGCCAGGGCATTCCGCGCCCGGACCGCTTCATCGACCGTAAAGGTGGAATGGATGTAACCAGACTTCGGATCGATGCCGGGTACAGCCGCATAATCCAGGTCCGCTCCAGGACAAAGAATGAGGGCATCGTAGGGGAATTTCGCCGAGGACGTTCGGACCTCTCCCCGTAGAGGGTCGAGTTCCTTCACTTCATCCCGCACAAAACGTATCCGCCGACGTTGGAGCGGCCCATCCAGAGGAACCTGTAGCCGCGATGGATCGCGCCATCCCATGATGACCCACAGCAGCGAAGGCATGAACGTAAATGCCGCATCCCGTGAGATCACCGTGATCTCGGCATCTCGCGGAAGCCGCCTGCGAAGCTCATAGGCCGCGTTGATCCCGCCAAATGACCCGCCCACTACCACGACTCTCTTTTTGTCCATGCTCATCCGCCTTACCTCAACGCCCCTTAGCATCTTTACGAATGCTCAAGGATGGATTGCGCGTTCCACGGGCAGCCCTCGCGTTTTCCAGTCCGGGAAACCGCCTTCAAAACGGAGTGCGTTAAAACCCTTGGCCCGCAGGATGGCTACAGCCTCGTCGGCTAGAACGCAATAGGGGCCGCGACAGTACGCCACGATGGTCTTCTTTTTAGGAATTTCCTTCAATCGTGCTTCCAGTTCATTCACCGGGATCGACCGCGCGCCTCGGATGTGCCCCGCGCTGTATTCCTGCTCTGGGCGAACATCCAGCACGACCACGCTTCCTGCTTTGAGCTGTTTCAGCAGGTCCTCACAAGTGGTTGCTTCCATACCCTTGCGGTCTTTGAAGAAGTCCTCGACAATACGCTCGATTTCAGCAAGCTGCGTCTCGCCAACCTCGCGCAGGTCCAGCCACAGCCGCAGCACCTGCTCATCGCTCAAACGATACCGTGCATAAGTTCCTTGGCGACGCACATCCACAAGATGCGCGCCGCGCAATACCTGCAGATGCTGTGAAGTATTGGCAACGGACATTCCAGTTTCTGCAGCAAGCTCCTCCACAGCCCGCTCGCCTTGCGCAAGAAGCTCCAGTAGCTCCAGACGACGGCCGCTGGAAAGCGCTTTGCCGATCCGGGCGAATTCTTCAAACAGCTCGGTCTTGAATGCTCGCTTGGTCAAGTTCTTCATGCTCACATATTCAAGCATATACTTGAATGATAGTCAAAGAGATTGGGCAAATGATTGGTTCCCATCCTAAAAGTTTTGTTTCAACCAGCGTATGACAGCATATTTCGATTGTGGATGTTTTATCTTCGTCCATCCTGTACCGCTCTCGGCAAACCTGCGCACCGGGATTTGCTGAATCTCGACTTGACCGGGGCGATACCCGGCGTCCTTTTCGATCTGTTGAATCTGGTTGCCGGTTACAAGCGGAGTGCCCGGAGGAAAATCCAGAATGATGGAGGACTGCCGCAGATTGAACTGCGCACTCTCCAAAGTCGGCAGCGAGTAGAGCCTGACCAGAATATTGAAGAACCCACGAGGAGAAAATACCC
>JAJZIF010000625.1 GCA_021810735.1 Acidobacteriota bacterium | reverse complement strand
GTCCGGTGGAGCGGACCGCATCGCGCGCACGCTCATCCGCATCTTCGGCGAGAAGCGCGTGCACTGGGCCATGATGACCATCGGTATCATCATCGGCCTGCCCGCGTTCTTTGAGGTGGGCTTCGTCCTGGTCATCCCGATCGCTTACACCGTGGCCAAACGCACGCGAACATCGCTGGTTCTGGTTGGCCTGCCGCTGGTCGCCGGGCTCTCCGTTGCGCATGGGCTTGTCCCGCCGCATCCCGCCGCGATGCTTGCAGTCACCATGTATCACGCCAATGTCGGACGCACCATCTTCTATGCATTGCTCATTGGTGTTCCCACGGCGGCGATTGCGGGGCCCATCTTTGCGAAGCTCATTGCTCCTCATATCCGCCTCGCGGAAGAGAATCCCATGGCGGCCCAGTTTCTCGACCACAATCCAGACCGCGAACTTCCCGGGTTCGGCATCTCGCTCTTCACCATCCTGCTTCCGGTGCTGCTCATGCTTGTGGGAAGCACAGCCGACGCCATTTCCACGCATGGCACTCTGCTCAATGAAGCCCTGCATCTGGCCGGAAATGACGATATGGCTCTGCTGGTCGGCGCGCTCGTCAGCTTCATCACCTTTGGCAGAATGCGCGGCTTCTCGAGAGACACGATCCTGCGCTTCAGCAATGAATGTCTGGCTCCCACAGCCACCATCACGCTTCTGGTCGGCGCGGGAGGAGGATTCGGGCGCGTGCTGGAAAGCAGCGGCGTGGCAAACGCCATCATTTCCGTCGCACTGCACAGTCACATCCCGCTGCTGCTGTTGGCGTGGCTGCTGGCTGCGTTGATGCGGCTCGCCGTTGGTTCCGCAACCGTCGCCATGAGCACCGCCGCCGGCATTGTCGCGCCCATCGCCCTCCACAGCCCCGGCGTGCATCCTGCGCTGCTGGCGATTGCCACCGGAGCCGGCTCCCTGATCTTTTCTCATGTCAACGACGGCGGCTTCTGGCTCGTGAAGGAGTACTTCGACATGAGCGTGCCCGACACCCTCAAAACTTGGTCGGTCTGCGAGACCATCATCTCCGTCTGTGCGCTCCTGCTCACCTTTGCCGTCTCCTTTGCAATACGGTAGTGGAGCCACCGGCGCAACAACTTTTACACGAATCGAAAGGAGTACAACCAGCGATGGCAGCAAATAACTCTCGAAGGGACTTCCTCAAAGGTGCAGCGACGTTGGCTGTTGCACATTCCATGCGCGGCGTAGCCTCCGCCATGGAAAATCCCTCATCAGGCGGCAAGGTCTTTGCCTACCTCGGAACCTATACCGGAGCCATCGGCCAGCAGAAGAACGGCGAGGGCATCTACCGATTTGAAGTGGACCTGCAAACCGGGGAGTTTTCGAATCGTGAGCTCGTCGCCACGACCACAAGCCCTTCCTGGATTGCCCTTCACCCCTCCGGACGATTTCTCTACGCCATCAACGAAGTCTTCGATTTTGAGGGCTCAAACGGCTCTGTAAGCTCATTTGCCGTCGACCGCGCTACTGGCAGCCTGCGTCCGCTCAACATCGTAAGCTCCGGCGGTTCCGGCCCCGCATTCATGAGCGTCGACGCGAGCGGTAAGTACGCATTCGTCGCCAATTATGTGGGCGGCAGCATCGCAGTGCTGCCCATCCGCGCGGATGGCTCCCTGGGTTCCGCAATCGAAGTGCATCATGATGTGGGTGCCGTGGGCGCGACGCACGCAACGGATGCGCCTCCCGGAAGCTTCGCCATCAGCGGTCACCATTCGCCTCATGCGCACATGGTGCTGCCCGATCTGGATAACCGCTTTGTGCTCTCCACGGATCTCGGCCAGGACCGCATCTACAGCTACCGGCTGCATCACGACAGCGGAAAGCTCACGCCAGTCCCCGGGCAGCCATTTGTGCATCTGCCCACCGGCGATGGGCCGCGGCATTTCGTATTTCATCCCAACCGGCGCTGGTTTTACTCCGTTGAAGAAGAGGCATCCACCGTTACCTTCTTCCACTACGATTCATCCCGGGGAACTCTGCACGCGCAACAGAAAATATCTGCTCTGCCACCCGGATATACCGGAACCAACTTCTCATCCGAGATTGCGCTTGCGCCCTCTGGACGCGTACTTTACGCCGCGAACCGGCTGCACAACACCATCTCGGTTTTCAGGATTGGCTCGGACGGAAGACTGACATTCGCTGGCGAAAGCCCCACCATGGGTGATTATCCGCGCACCTTCCGCATCGATCCCACCGGAAAATTCCTGTTCGCCTGCAACCAATACACGGACAACATCACCTGCTTCCGTATCAACCAGGACGACGGCCTGCTCAGCTTTACCGGCCGCTATATCCCGGCGCCGACGCCCGTATGCCTGATCTTTCTGACCTGACCGGCGCATGCTGCTGATACCGTGCATATATCGAGGCCAGGATTTTGAAGCGATGGAGGAATCCTTCGATGAAAAACCTGGCTGAGATTGTGTAAGGGAAGGGAAACGCAGGCTGTTGCGCGAGGCTTACGTCACATTTTGCGTCACACTTGGAAACGCAGACTGTGAACATCCATCGTAAGTCGTTGATTGGAATGGCGCGCCCAGAAGGATTCGAACCTCCGACCTATTGATTCGTAGTCAATCGCTCTATC
>JAJZIF010000624.1 GCA_021810735.1 Acidobacteriota bacterium | reverse complement strand
CTTTTCCTCCGCATCAGGCCCGGTATATTGGGCTAGATCACTCCAACCATTCATAAGCTCATGGTTAATTTTGCAAGATTGCTCAGACGCTGCAAGACGTTCTTCCCATCTAAAAACGGCTATTTGCATTCTGAGGTTGGCGACCTGAAAACATCAAGCAGTCCGTTTCGTGCACAACCTGGTTGACTCGCGCCGTAATTCTGGTATACTGTTTCGTGCATAATCTGGTTGGAGTGCGAAATGGCAGAGTTGGCGGGTTCGGCAGCATCACTGGCGGATTTCATCTGGAAGAACGCCGAAGACCTATGGGGTGATTTCAAGCACACCGACTTTGGCAAAGTCATCCTACCATTCACGCTGCTGCGCCGACTGGAATGCGTCCTTGAGCCGACACGTCAGGATGTCCGTGATGCTCATGAGGCGCACAAGGAATCCGGTATCGATCTCGACCTGATCCTGCGCCAGACCACGCGCTATCCCTTCTACAACACCTCCGAATATGCGCTGAGCACGTTGGGCGGCACCAAGACCCGCCAGAATCTTCAGGATTACATCGCCCACTTCTCGGACAACGCCCGCATCATCTTTGAGCAGTTCGATTTCTCCAATACCGTCATTCGGCTTGACAAAGCCGGAGTGCTGTTCAAGATTTGCAAGAACTTTGCCGGGGTCGATCTGCATCCGGAAGTGGTGCCGGATCGGATCATGAGCAACCTCTACGAGCATCTGATTCGGCGCTTCGGTGCGGAGGTCAATGAAGGTGCCGAGGATTTCATGACGCCCCGCGATGTGGTGCATCTGGCCACCGCGCTCCTGCTTGATCCGGACGACGCCTTGTTCGAGGCCAATCCCGGCCTGATTCGCACCCTCTACGACCCGACGTGCGGTACAGGCGGGTTTCTTTCAGATGCCATGAATCACGTTGCCGAATACGGCAATCGCTTCAAGGTGCCGCCGGTACTGATCCCTTACGGGCAGGAACTGGAACCCGAAACCCATGCGGTCTGCCTGACGGGCATGCTGCTGCGTACCCTGGAATCCGATCCTGGCCGAGACCTGTCCAAGAACATCAAGCTGGGCAGCACGCTCTCCAACGACCAATTTGCAAGTGAGCGATTTCATTACGGACTATCCAATCCGCCCTTCGGCAAGAAGTGGGAAAAGGACTCGACGTCCGTCAATGCCGAGCACAAGGACAAGAGCTATAATGGTCGCTTTGGACCTGGCCTGCCCCGCATCAACGACGGTTCCATGCTGTTCCTGCTGCACTTGGCCAGCAAACTGGAATTACCGGAACGTGGTGGCGGTCGTGCGGCTATCGTTCTTTCCGGCTCGCCCCTGTTTAATGGTGGGGCCGGTTCCGGTGAGTCCGAAATTCGTCGCTGGCTTCTGGAAAACGACCTGGTGGAAGCTATCGTGGCGCTACCCACGGAAATCTTCTTCCGTACCGGCATCGGCACCTACCTTTGGATTCTCTCCAACAAAAAACCGACGCGCAGGCGTCATCAGGTACAACTGATCAACGCTACCGGCTTATGGACATCGATCAAAAACGAGGGCAACAAGCGCCGGATCATCAGCGACGATCAAATGCGAGAGATCGTGGATGTGTATGCTGCTGCCGAGAACGGCGAAATCTCCCGCATGGTGGACTACCGCACCTTCGGATACCGCCGCATCAAGGTACTCCGTCCATTGCGGATGGCGCTGCACATCAATGCCGAGTCGCTGGCCAGGCTCAAGGATGAAAAAGCATGGGCAAAACTCACGGCAGAACAACAGTCGGCGTGGAAAGGTGCCCTGCAACCCTACCTTGGTGTAATCAAGCCCTTCTCCTGGGCGGGAACCTTTGCCGACGAAGTGGCGCGGTCGTCGCCGTCCGTTGGCAAGGTCGCCAAGCCCTTTATCAAGGCGCTGGTCAATGCCTTTGGTGAGCGCGATCCAGAAGGCGAACCGGTGCGGGATGCCGACGGCCAGTGGGTGCCCGATCCCGACCTGACCGATTACGAGAACGTCCCGCTCACCGAGAGCGTCATGGATTACGTCGCCCGCGAGGTGCTGCCGCATTTGCCGGACGCCTACATTGACGAAACATTCCGCGACGACAAGGACAAGGGAATCGGTCGTGTGGGCTACGAGATCAACTTCAACCGGTTCTTCTACAAGTACGTCCCGCCGCGCAAGCTGACAGACATTGATGCTGACCTGAAACAGGTGGAGGCCGAGATCGCTGAGTTGCTGGGCGAGGTGACGGAATGAGCGGTCTGAGCCCGTCATCGCCAGAGTACAGCGCAGTTCATTCCGAAATTGTCCTGTTGCTGGATGCCGCTCGACGCGCCGCTGCCCGCAGCGTCAATGCCGCAATGACCGCGACCTATTGGGAAATTGGGCGGCGCATTGTGGAGATGGATCAAGGCGGGCAAGATCGCGCAGCCTATGGCGATGCGCTGATTGAGCGACTGGCCGGCGATTTGACGAAGCGGTTTGGGCGAGGCTTCAGCCGGCAAAATCTCCAGCAGATGCGGTCTTTTTACTTGGCATGGCCAATAGAGACAATTCGCCAGACAGTGTCTGGCGAATCTTCAGATCTTTCCAATATTGCTGCCACCTTCCCGCTTCCTTGGTCAGCCTACGTTCGCCTTCTGTCT
>JAJZIF010000034.1 GCA_021810735.1 Acidobacteriota bacterium | reverse complement strand
ATCTGAAAGGTATCCAGTCGAGGGATGCCTTGGCCAAGGTGAATGCGGGTTCGTTGGCAGCCTACGTCGCCTAAGCACGGCTCAGAGGGCGCTGACGTCAAGCCCCAGTATTGTGAAGCGCCGGGTGATTCTTGCCCGGCACTTCTTCTTGCCCTCAATTTCGGTTCGACTCACGATCAGCGTTCAGCGCAACTTGACGGAGATCCGTCTTCCCTCGATCATCGACGGACTGCTGGAGCCGAACTCGGTGAAGTCGTATCTTCTCCAAACCAACACTCAAGGACGTGCTTATGAAACTCGTGGAACTCATTGAAGAAAAAACTGAAGCCCTTCGCGTTCGTGACATCGCGCAGATTCTAGATGTCTCGGTGCAACAGGTTTACAAGATGGCGGCCAAGGGCCAAATTCCTTCATTCAGGATTGCCAACGCCGTTCGTTTCGATCCTGAGGAGTTTGCTACTTGGCTGAGGACGAAATATCGTGCTCAGCCCGTAATTTCAATCGGCAGATCCGCACGTTCAGCCTAAGTCCTGGCCTCGCGTGGGATCAGAAACGAGCGTGTGTTCGGAGCCGCTGGGCCTGGGATTCGATCCCCGCGCAATCCACGTTACTTGACCGGTGCCGACGCCTCCTCGCACCCACAATTCTTTGGGGAGGAGAAGGTCAACTCAGCGGCTCTCCGGCGCAAACCATGCAGATTTGACCGAATTTTGAAACCGCTCCATGCTTGCATCGCGTTGGGAAGAGGTGCCTATGCGAGAGCGGACAAAACGTTTGGCGATTACGGTGCTGTTGACGAGTGTGGATGCCGCACTTCTAAAAAAGTATTTCGGTGTGACATGGCACACATGGTCCATGGATCCCTGGAGCCGCGAAGCATTTCTCCTGCTTCTTGCCCTGTTGGCAGGCTCAGCCGCCGTGCTGTGGATCCACGTCTACTACGGCCTGCGCCAGACCATGCGCGAACGGTGCGTTGCGCCTTCTCTCAAAACGGCCACGAGTTCTGGCGAGCTGAGGAGAGACGGCGATGTTTGATTCGCTCGACGACCTCTCCGTCAAACTCACGGCAACGGGCTATTTCGTCGACCCGGTGATGACACAGGTGGTCTATTTGGCCGCAAAGCTGAATAAGCCGCTGCTGCTCGAAGGGCCTGCCGGATCCGGTAAAACCCAGCTTGCCGTTTCCGTTGCCCAGGCGGCCGGCACGCATGTCGAGCGGCTGCAATGCTATCGCGGGGTGACCGAGGAGAAGGCCATCGGACGGTTCGACGAAAGCCTGCAGCGGCTCTATATGGAGTTCTCGAAAGGCCAGAACGAGAGATGGCAATCGCTGCAGGCCAATCTGAAAGGCCGTGATTTCTTCCGTCCTGGTCCATTGATGCGTGCGCTCGAGTGCGAAAAACCCTGCGTGCTGTTGATCGATGAACTCGACAAAGTAGACGAAGGCTTCGAGGCCATGCTGCTGGAGATACTGTCGGCCTGGCAGCTTTCAATCCCGGAGTTTGGGACGGTGGAGGCCCGGAGCATTCCCCTCGTCGTTCTCACCAGCAATGAGGAACGCCGTCTCGGCGATCCCATTCGCCGCCGCAGCCTGTATGTGCGCGTCGAGCATCCGAAGCCGGAGCGGGAGGCGGAGATCATCGCCAGCCGCACTCCTGAAGCCTCCGATGAATTCCATCGCGAGATGGCCGGTATCGCACTCTCGTTTCGCAATTATTCCCTCGAAAAATCGCCATCGGTTTCGGAGATGATCGACTTTGCGAACGCACTGCAGTTGCTTGGGACCGATCATGTTTTACCCGAACACCGCGATGTGCTGCTGCCATTTCTCGCCAAAACGGAAAAAGACCGTCGCCATCTGCTGTTGCGGGAAGGCTTCAAGAGCCTGCTCGACGATGGCGCCCGCTTTGCGCGCAACCTCGCTCATCCGGGAGGTACGTCCGCATGAAATGGATCTCTGTCTTTGTGTTGCTGGTTTTGCCGACGCTTGCTCGCGCGCAGACCAACCCCATCTTTGCCGATAGATGCGTCGAGCACTACTCGACACGCTATGGAGTTCCGCCGGAACTCATTGCCGCGTTGATCGATGTGGAGTCGCGCTGGAACCCGAATGCGGTATCGAGCAAGGGGGCGCTTGGATTGATGCAGCTCATGCCCGCCACGGCCCGGCGCTTTGGCGCGTTCCAGCCGTTCGATATCGAGCAGAACATCGCGGCGGGCACGCGTTATGTGACCACTCTGATGTGGGAGTTTCACGGCGATCTGCGGCTGGTCACCGCGGCCTACTATGCCGGCGACCGCTGGATCAGCCGTAAGCAGCTCAATTACCGCAACCCGGATGTCGTTGCCTATGTTCAGGCGGTACGGCGCCGCTACCGGATCCGTAAATTCACGGGCAGCGTCGCTGCCCAGGAGGTAAGAGCACGATGAAACATCGTTGGTTCATTCCCGTGGCGGTGCTTTTTCCGTTAAGTCTGCACGCGTTGGACAATGCCGTGAAGTCCCGAGTGGAAACCATCACCATCCATGCCGATGAGGTGACGCCAATCCATCTGCGGCCGGAATTCGAGTCGGCGATTCACATGCCGGAAGCGGTCACGTCGGTGGTCCTGGGCAGTCCAGGGTTGTTCAAGGCCGAACACAATGAAGGAGAACCGGACTACGTTTACGTCAAGCCGATCACCAAGGATCCGGCCCAATCGAATCTTCTCATCGCAACAAAATCAGGCGAGCATGTGACGCTGGAGTTGATCAGCGGCGGCTCCGCCGATGCAGGCTCCACGCAGCCTATCGACTTTTTGATCGAATACCACGCATCTCGGGGCTTTCTGGTCTCCTCTGACCCTGGAGCGTTTTCGATTACGAAGGAGCCAGAGGGTGAGGAGATCTCCGGGCCGGGGCTGACGAAGCATTCCGCCTCTGCATCCATGTCCGCGGCCCCTCCCACTTCGACAGCACTTGAGGCAGAGTACGACCAGCAGGTAAAGATCAACGCTCCCGACTGGACGAAGTGGGAGGGCAAACAGATTGAGACGTCGATCGGCGACATTCGCCAGTGGAACAATCAGACCGTCGTTTCCTATTCCATCTTCAACAGTTCCGCCCAGCCGGTCGAAATCGTCCCTCCACAGATCCAGATCACAGGGCGACAGCTCCAGAAAAAGAAGAAGAAAGGCAAAGGCATTATCTCCGACCAACTGGAGATCCGGGAATACCGGTTGAGCGCGACTCGCCTCGAACCCGGCGGCCGCGCGGATGGAGTCGTTGTCTTCGACCGGCCGAACTTCAAACAGTCCACGGAAAAGCTGTTCCTCCAGATTGCCCAGGCGAACCAGGTGGACCGGCCCATCCTGATCCGCCTGCCGTTTACGCCGCCGATCGCGGGTAGGAAGGAGCCCTAACGCCAATGAACCGCCATGCAATGAATGGAGCAGGAAATCGGGAAGCGCCGATCAACGTGGAAGAAGCTACGGAATTGGAGACGAAGGAGTGGCCTCGACAAAAACCTCCGTTTCCTCCCGACGCCGAGACCGTCGCAGGGCGTTCGGAGACTCCGCCCGCCGAAAGCTATGCGACACGGGCCGACCTGAAAGGCGCTGCAGGAATGGAGAAGAGCAGGCTGATTCTGCTTGGCGGCGGTCTGTTGCTGGCCGTCCTCTTCTTCGTTTTCACTGCGATTTCCGGTCGATCTCCAGGCAGGAGGAACCTTACCGGAAAACAACCGTCGCAGCCGTCACAACAGCCGAACTCCAATCCGTTTCACGGAAGCGTTACACCGCTGATGGATGCCACGCGGACACCTTCCTCGGACAACACCGGCGGGCAGGTCCATGCAGGGGACATCGAGCGCACGCGCTCCACCACGAGCAGCCACAAGCCACCGGCATCGAGGCCCGCTGCCAACAGCTCGCTGGGCAGTGTGCCGTCTTTCTCGGACACGCAACAGAAGTGGGAGGAGCCACGACCGTATGGCACGCCTGCGCCTGGTTCCCCTGCTCCACTGCAGCAACAACAGAACACATTGAAGGAGCCGTCTCTGGTTTTTGTACGCAGTCCACGGCAGAACCACCCAGAAAGTTCCACCGCTGGAACAACGACAGAGGACAGTGCTCCGGCCCTCGATCTGACTCCTGGCACGCGCATCGAGGCAAAACTCGAGACGCAGATCTCAAGCGTGGTCGAGGCGCCGGTTGTAGCTGTGGTCCAGTACACCTACGCATTGGGGAACAAGGTGGTTGTGCCTGCGGGCGCGCGCGTCTACGGCCATCTCGAACAGGCCAATCGCTCCGGATATGTGAGTGTGAAATTCTATGAGCTCGAGTTGCTCGATGGGGCGCGAGAGAAGATCGACGCCGTCGGCACCGGCCTAGATCTCGGTCCGATCAAAGGGAAGGTCTTCGGGAAAAATACGGGGAGAAACTTTCTCGTGCAGGCTGCCTCAGGGCTTGGGTCCGCCGCTGCGATGCTGGTTGGAAACAACAACAGCGCGGCATTCTCCGAGAATGACATGCTGCGACAACAGGTGGCCGAGAACATGGGACAAGCCGGAGACTCAGAGATCATGAACCTGGCCGTCAATAGCCGTGTCGTCGTGACCGTCCCAGCCGATACGAAAATTTACGTTGTGTTTACCCGGCATGAGCAAACTCCCGCCACACTGCATCGCGTCGCTTCCAACAGTCCGTAGCATCTTTTCCAGTCGCAATGATTGCATGCAAGCCCTGGTTCCCAAGCCAGGGCTTCCCTTTGTTTGACACTGTCGGCTCATTCGCCTCTGGAGACGTCTCGCGCCCGATGCGATCGAATTCCCGGCACGGACAGGACCAGTTGCAATTGAGCCATGCACGTTCCCGATGACTCAGTGTGCGCTTGAGGCAAGGGGCTTCATTCTCCTCATCCCGTATTTGAGGCATGACCGTTCCCGATGCCTCATTCCGCACTTGAGGCAAATCCGGTCCGGATGTCTCAGTGTGCGTTCGAGGAAGGATCGATCCGCATGCCTCACTCCGCATTTGAGCCATGGTCGTTCCCGATGACTCACTGTGCGCTTGAAACAAAGTCGATCCGATTGCCTCAGTGTGCGTTCGAGGAAGGATCGATCCACATGCCTCACTCCGCACAGTAAGTCATTCCCTGACGAATACAGGCTTGTACTGCGGTATTTAGCACTCACCTCTATCGGACTCTGTGTGCCTCGGTGGCTCCCTCATTGTATTGTCGTTGCCGCATGGGACGGTTCGTCATTCGGATCATGTGTGGACCCAGGCCATTCTTCCGGCCAGAGACCATCGTTCGCGGATCAATTCTATAAGGATCGTTCTCTTGCATGCACCGAAAAGCCGGCGAGAAGCGCTTCCCTAATATTTGACCGAGTTTTCGATCCATCCCAATCTCTCTTACGACACGGATGCCCCGAGCAGCCGCGTTCAGGAGAGAAACTCATGAGAAACCTACCAACCTTCTGGCGGCGCGCTGAGCCGCCACGCTCGCATCGGGCAGCCACCACCATCGAGCGGCCCCCAACCTACGACTGGATTCGCATCAGCCTGATGTTCGCCCTGGGCCTCATCCTCTTAGGAAACTTCGTGGCACCTTTCGCGGCGACTGCGCAGAACCTGGGAACCGCACCCGCATTCGGACAGGCTGTTCAGGGTCAGCAGGCGACCACCGTCGAAGGGACCGTCCTCAATATCGTCAACTGGGGCTGCAACGTTATCGCACCGGTGATTGCTGTCGCATGCCTGGGCGTCGCCGGCTGGCACTTCAAAAGCGGCCGCGGCTATCTCGGCTGGGGCGTCACGGGCGTAGCTCTGATGGTGATCTCCGGTCTCGGACGCATGGCCGAAGGCTTCATCCTGCAGGCACAGGGCATTCAATAACGAGGGGAACGAGCCATGCCTGTGCCGCAATTCCTACTCGATCTTCTGCAACTGCTGCTCGATCTAGCGGTCCCCGCGGCATTCTGCACGCTGGCGGCCGCAGGGGTCAGCCTGAGACATGAGGGAGGCGTCAACTTCCATGTCAATGGCCGGACGGGGAAATGGATCCTGTGGACGGTCATTCTGCTGACGCTTCCGCAGATCCTTCAGTGGATTGCGGCACAGGGCATCACCGTTCCCTCCGCGAGCGGCTCGGTGGGTACGAGTTGGCTCGCGAATATGGAGACCGTCTTGAACAACTTCGTCAATCAGATCGTGGTCGCGAAGCTCGTCCCGATCCTGGCAGGCTACTTCGTTCTGAAGGCCACACTCGACGGCGCGGCGGGAGAGAGTCCGCTCGGTTCCATCCTCGCCGCGCTGTTCCTGATGTCGCTTTCGGCGACCATGCAACTCTTTCAGGGCTGGAACTCGGGCGGCGAGTATGCCATGACCGACATGCTCGGCTCCTTCTGGAACTACATTGTTGGCCGGATCATGCCTGCCGCGGCTGGGCTGGCCTGTGTCGGAGCGGTGATCAACTATGTGCGCCACAGACCCTGCATCCGCCTGATCTTCTCGGCGATCGGGTTTCTGAGCGTGACCGGATTGCTCAAACTCTTTCAGGCGATGGCGGCATGAGGAGCATGCGATGAGTCTCGATGGCGCCATTACCAATCTCGCTTCCTGGTCGGGCAACACCATGATGCCGACGCTCGCCGGAATGTTCTTTGCCGGCGCGGTGTACCGCTACAGCAAGGAAGGTCCCTTCGAGCACCTGCTTTATGGCGGATTCGCATCGCTGATGTGTTCCGGGATTCTCCGCGCGATCGAGGGCTTCGTGCAGCATGCCGGGCCGACCAGCGCGGACGGTTACTGGATGGCGGTGATGGGCCTGGTGAACTGGACCGCCAATGTGATTCTGCCCGTCTTCGCGCTCACCCAGCTGGGCGCGATGGCGCTGCACATGGGCGGGGTGGTTTCAGAAATCTATCCGGGTTCGACCTGGATTCGGAAGTTTGTGGCGGCGATGGGTGCGCTGATGATTTCCGGCATCGTGCGGCTGGCCGAATCGATGATCACCCAGGCGCATGGAATCTGAGGGAAGGAGCAACGATGGGCCTCGATATCACGCCTCTTCATCGCAACCTTCATACGAAGGTCACGTTTCTGGGTCTCGAATTTGAAGACCTGATCGTCGTGCTGGCGCTCGCCGCATTGATGAATCTGTCGGCGCACTTCGTGGACAACAACGCGCATGTGTTCGGCATGCCCCTGAATGTGTTCCTCGAATTCGTCGTGCCCTTCTTGGCTGTGCCCTTCCTCATCCTGTTCAAGTACGGAAAGCCCAGGGGCTACCTCGTGGACCTCCTGCGTTGGTTCATCGCTCCACGCGCATGGTGCGCGCTGGAACGAGATTCGGAACTGAGGGAACCTTACATCTTCGAAGAGGAGGAATAGGCCATGCAGGCTTGGCTCAAAACGCACAACGATGGAACGGTCGCGCTTCATCTCGATCTTGAAGCTGCCCGCGCAGTCTTTGCCAGCATCCTCTTCGCGGCAAAGTTCCATCCCGATATTGCCCCACGGGCCCAGGTGGCCGAGCAGGGTTTGCAAGGAAACCGCCGCGATCGACCGAGGGATGAAGACCTATGCCAATGACCTACCGAGAGCATGACCGGAAGCTCAAAGCGCCTGCTGTCTGTGAACTGTTGCCGCTTCGCGATTTACCCCAGGGTGACAACGTTATGGTGCGCACGAACGGGGCCTTTGTCGCGGGTTACGAACTGAACGGAGTTCTTTCGTACTTCGCGACCGACAGCGACCGGAATCAGGCGAAGGCGATGCTGGAGGCGCTGATGCGCAGCGTCCCCGATGTGAGCATGCGGATCCAGTTCCGCTATGAGATCTCGGAACATCTCGACGGCCTGCTGGAGCGGTATGTCGACCAGCAGCGTTCCGAGCAGTCCGAGGTCATGGCGCTCGACACGCATCGGCTCAGTATGTGGCAGCGCAAGGAGCAGGCAGGCTTTTACTTTGAAAACCGTCTGCATGTGTACTACATCTGGGACCCGCGCATTCACGCCCGGCTCTATCATTCGGCGCAACAGAACCGGAAGCTCGCCGGTTTCACGCTCAGCCAGAAAAAGACCATGCAATGCACCCGCAGAGAGCATGAGACCTATCTTGCTGAATTCGAGTCCATTTTGCGCGGAGTGGAAGGCTCGATGGAATCTGCCAACCTTGGGCCTCGGCGGCTTTCGACGCAGGAGTTGTTTGAGGAACTGAAGCATGCGCAGCATCCAGTCCGCCGCGACCGGCGCGCTTACGTCCCCAGCGAAGACTTCATCGAGCATCGCAGCGCCCGGGAACAGGCGGCCGAGGCCAGCATTCTGAATGAAACCGAGACCTACCTCAACCTCGACGGACATCTCTACTCGGTGGTCAGCCTCAAAGAACTTCCCGATGCGACCTTTCCCGGCATGCTACAGAAGTTCTCGACGCTCGGGTTTCCCGTGGTCGTCAGCGGTCAGGTACTCATTCCCGATCAGGTGAAGGTACTCAAGAGTTACAAGAAACGCCTGCAAAAGATGATCGCCGCCCAGAAGGACGCCAACGGCAATTACAAATCGAACCCCGAAGCGGAGGTGGCGCAGGCCCAGTTGATGCAGGTGCAACGAGACATTATTTCGAGCTCGCTCAAGACGGCGAAGCTGAGTCTCTCTGTTGTGGTGCGCACCTCGCATCCGGCCGTCACCTTTGGGGATCTGGAGCGCTCGGAAAGAGAGCTTGCCAACCGGACGCAAGAGGTGTTGAACGCTTTCACCCACATGAACGGGGCGAAGGCGGTCATCGAGACCATCGCGAAGCGCCGGATCTTCCTCGGAACACTACCCGGCATGGGCGAGACGGACAAGCGGGAGCAGGACATGCTCACGCCGAACGCCGCCGACCTTGTGCCGATCGAGATGCCATGGACGGGGACACGCAAGAGTCCGCTCATCCTGTTTGAGACACCCTATCGCCAGCTCATTCCCTTTTCGATGTTCGATCCTGAACTCACCGACGCCAATGGCCTGCTGATGGCCCAGACCGGAGGAGGCAAGACCCTGGCCGCGCAGCAGATGTTGTTGATGGTGGCGCGGGCCAACGCGGTGGTCTCCATTCTGGAACGTGGCGACTCCTATCAGCCATTGGTGGAGCTGATGGGCGGCGAGATGATCGAGATGTCGCTCGACAGCGACCAGACCATCAACCCCTGGGACCTGCCAAAGGGTGAAACGAAGCCATCGAACGACCAGATTTCGTTTCTCAAAAACCTTACCCGGCACATGCTGGGAGAGAACACGCCCCCCGATCTCGACATCGATCTTCTGGACAGCGTCCTGCTCGAAGCCATCGCATCGACGTACAAGCGCTGTAGCGCCAAGACCTCGAATCCGATCCCATTGTTCGGAGACCTGGCCGCCGAGCTGGCGCACTGGCAGGACCGGGACCGCAACCAGAAGATCAATGCGATGGCGCAGATGGCATCGACCAAACTGCGGGCCTGGGTCGATGAAGGCCCCTATGCGCGGTTGTTCGACCGGCCGACAACCATTCAGCTCGACAATCCCTGGCTCTATTTCAACGTCGAGCGGCTCAAGAACGACAAGCGGCTCGAGCACGCCATGAGCCTCCTGATCGCACATACAGCGACCTACCGCGCCTCCGGATGGACCGGACGGCCGAGCATCGTGATGCTCGACGAGTGCTGGGCGCTGCTGGAGTCGCCGATTCTCGCCGGAGTCGTGGTCCAGCTCTTCCGCACCGCGCGTAAACGCTATGCGAGCATCTGGGGCATCAGCCAGACGCCGGAAGACTTTGTGGGGACGCCGGACAAACCGAATCAATATGGCGCCGGCATCATCAAGAACTCGACCACGAAGATCGTTGGCAAACAGCCGGGCGATATGACCGCGTTGCGGGAGCACCTCCATCTGAATGAGACCGCACTGAACCAGATCAAGACCTTTGCCCACCCGAAAAAGGGCCACAGCGCCGAGTTCCTCATCGCGATCGGAGAGAAGGCCGAGTCGACGCATACCATCCGTATCGTTCCGAGCCCGGTCGATTACTGGATCACCACCACCTATCCGCGAGAGCGCACGTATCGAAAATGGTGGCTGGCGGAACACGGAGCGGCCACTCTGCTCGAAACCTACGAAGCGCTTGCGGACCGCTATCCGCGTGGACTTGCGGACCTCGCTCCACTGCCGGAAGAGCGGTCCGGCGCAGTCCTGGAGGCATTGACGCAATGAACGATACAACCAAGACCGCGACCGAAGGGCTCCTTCTCAACGGCGTGCCGTGCGACATGGAGACATCTGTGGAGGGAAAGTCGAACCTGCGCTCTCGCTGGAAGAGGGGCTTGCTGGTTGGAGCGGTCGCTGCCGGCGCATGGTTGGCGGCGCCCGCTCCAGCCCACGCCCAGTTTTTGGATATCTTTCAAGCGATGTTCAGCACCATCCAGAGCGATATGGGCGGCTCCCTCCAGGCGATCAACCAGATGACTGGGGAGATGCAGCAGCTCTATCAGGCAACCGTGTGGCCGCTCGCGCTGGTCAATCAGGCCCGTGGTTTCGTGTCCAACTCGATTGCCAGCTATCGCAGCTACATGACGCAGGTCTTCGACACTCCATTCGAGAGCGCGACGTTGCCCAACCCGCAGCAGTTGGAAACCATCCTGCACAGCCGTCAGGCCTCGCAGGTCCCTGCTCTCCAGACAAGTTTCAGCGCCAACTATGGATCGGTCCCTCCGGTGAATGCCGCTTCTCCTCAGGACCGCGTGATGATGGACATCGACGACTCGCTGGGGCAGGAGAACCTGAAGACCACGCTCGTTGCCGATCAGGGACAGGACCTGATGCTTCAGACGGCGAATCAAATGGAGAACCAGGTCGCGGTCAGCACGCCCGGTTCCGACCCCTATATTACCGCGCAGGCCCAGGTCGCCAATCTTCGCTGCCAGGCATTCATGCAGAAGATGCTTGCCGCGGAACTGCGTCAGGAGGCAGGCAGGATCGCCCATGACAACGTCCTCGTGAAGCGAAGAGCAGCGGCGGCGGACGACATCGACAATCTGGTTTCCGGAGCACTCACGCGATAAGGAGGCAATTGTATGACGGAGTCGAAGAAGAAAACCGACAAGATGCGGAAACCGCTCTTCTGGCGGCGGAAAGAGCGCTTCGCACCGGAAGTTCCGAAGCCCGTGCCCGATATTGAATTCGAGGCACAAAAGGAACACCCGTGGTATCGGCCGAGCGTATGGAAAACAGCGGCGGCGATACTCCTGGCGTTGCTCATTGTTCCATCGCCGGCACACGGGCAATTTGGAGTCGGTATCGCGGCGATTCTGGCCGGTCTGTCCCAGATTGAGTCGTTGATGAATACCTACGTGGCTGCGCCTCTGGCGGCCATCAATCAGACGCAGCAAGGCATCGCGACGTATGAGCAGGAAGTTGTCTATCCGGTTGCCGCCATCAACCAGGCCAGGAGTTCCGTCCAACAGTTCGAGGACCAGTTCGGCCAAGTGAGTGGCATGTTCCGCGTGAACGTTGCGAGCGCCACGTTGCCGCAATCGCAGAGTCTTGAATCCATCCTGCTTTCCCGCAATGCAAATGACGTTGCAAACGTCTCTCCTCAGTTTCAAAACGTGTATGGCGTGGTGATGGCGCAGAATGCGGCATCGCCGCAGGTGCGCAACATGGCGGACATGACCGACGCGCAGGCGCAGGACGCGATGAAACGCGCCATCGAGATCGACGCCCTCGCCGATGCGGAACTTGCCGAGGCGGACAAGATGGGCCAGCAGATCTCCGCTGCTGCCCCGGGGAGCGCCCCGATCCTTGAAGCGGAGGCCGATGTCTGGCTGGTACGGGCGAATGCCTATACCCAGGCGGCTCTTGCGGAACTGATGCGTACCCACGGGATCGATATCGCGAACCAGAGTGAGATGGCGAAGCTTGCTGCGACCGACAACAGCAGCAATAACGGCCTGATCCATGGATCGTTGACAAACAGGTAATCGCGATGATGACTGCGTTTCTCCATCCCGCAATCTCAGCGCTCGCCTTCTTCCAGGCGACGCAGCTGAATCTGTTCGAGCGTTTCCTCACGCAGGCGGTTGCGGGAATCGATTCGACCAACATTACGGCCGGGATGCAGAACGTGGCCTATGTCGTCCTTGTAGTCGGGTTCTTATGGCAGGTGTATCAGTCGGCTCTGCATGGAGGCGATGTCCGCGGGTTGGGCACGAACCTCATCAAGTACGTGGTCACAGCCATCGTGGTGATGAATTACCACACTATCTTTACGACTCTCAATCAAGGCTTCGTCAACGCCGGCAATTGGGTCAACAGCGCGTCCGGCGCGGGAAACCTCTTCGAGAACTGGGCCAGCGATCTCCAGACGCAGTTCAGTCAGATTGGCTTTCAGAAGATGTGGGGTCTCATCACCGGCTCGGTGGCCGGTTTGATCGACGCCATGCTGATTCTGATTGCGTATGTGCTCTACCCCGTCGTGATTGTGATCTTTGGATTCTTTTACATCCTCTACGGCAGCATCCTTTACATCTTTGGGCCGATCGTGATTGGCCTGATGCCGCTGGGAGCTACGAACCGCCTGGCCAAGTCTTACGCCGAAAATGTCTTCATCTGGAATGCGTGGCC
This sequence comes from Acidobacteriota bacterium, assembly GCA_021810735.1. The sequence continues at coordinate 3,226 of JAJZIF010000034.1, read as the reverse complement.
GGTCTTGTATGGAGGTTTTGGAGCGCTCCTCAGTGCCGTCCAGATGGGGCAAGTTGGGCAGATGCTCAATCAGAACAACTTTCTGGGAGGGCTGGGAAATCTTGAAGGGTCCTTTCTGATCGGTTTTGCCAGCATCATCTTCTCACTCGCCATCGCGATCATTCCATTCATCGCAAAGAGGATCGTGAGTGGAGATGTCGGAGCGACTGCGGCAGCGTTGATTGGCGCTGCCGCAACGGCCATTACCGCCGGCGCGGCCGCAATCGAGGGTGCTGCAGCGGGCGCAGCAGCCGGAGGCGCAGGTGTAGGGTCGAGCGCTGGAGTTGGAGCCAGTGGAGGGGCTGGCTCCGAGAGCGCCGTCTCGAAATCTACCGTTAGCGCCGGAACTGGCAACCAGCCCGCTCCCGTTCAGAAGGGGCTGGATGCGGGCACATCGAAGCCCGAAAGCACTCACGCCAACCAACCAGCTTTGGATGCCGCTGGCACGAGCCAAATTGCTGTAGGTGCGACGGAGGGATCAGCAAGCAACGCCCACACAGGAGCGAAAGATACCACACGCGCCGACGGCGCCACAAGCGACAGCTCACCTCCGACTGCCGAGGGCCATGCGGCAGAAATACGGGGAAATCTTGGTGCCGCAATGAATCGGAATCTATCCAAAGGCACCGACTCAAGTCCGACGGGCGCAGGGAGCACAGGACAGAATTCTTCCAAGAATGCAGTTGTACAGGCTGGGAGTGTCAGAAACACCTCCGGCCGAAGCGGAAGGTCGCCGAATGCACGCCGGGACGGCCTTGCCACCTGGGGTGCCTACCATGCGGCGCGACTTGCCTCATATAGCGCTGTTGCCGGTGGGAACGCCGCAACCGCTGCTGCCGGGAAAGTGGCGGAAGCTGCCAGAAACCCAGTAGATTCCGCCGGCAAAGTCGGAGGCGGCGCAGGAAGGCTCGCAGGCTCGATTGCCAATACGTCGGTGAACACGGGGCGAGCGGCCCAATCAGCCATTCATGCGGTATCTCATCCGGTCGAGACTGCGCAGAGAGCATCCAGTGCCGTCACCGGTGCAGTGAGCAACGCTGCGAGCCGAGTGGCAACGACTGCGCAAGGATCAGTGACCGAAGCGAAGACACAGTTCTCGGATGCCTATGGAAAGAAGCGTCGCGAGAACGAACGAGAACAATAGGCGGAATTCAGAGAGTAAAGGAGAGCTAGCACTATGGCAAACACAACGATGATTCCGGTAGACGCCGTGCGACCCAAATACTACGAAGTGGATGGCGCGCTCAAGGCCAATGCCGACAGGGCGTGGCTACTGGCGTTCCTCACTGTGCCCGTGGCCCTCCTTGCATTGGGGCTGGCGGTGTTCGTGCGCCTGCAACCACCGACCGTGATCCGCATCGCTCCGAATGGTGAAGCCTCCGTGCTTGGCCACGAAACGAGGGGAGCGGCAGTGTCCGGGGCAACTGCCGGAACGGATGAATTGCTGAATGAGGCGTTCGCCAAGCGCTTCCTCGCAGAGTATCTCAACTACATGCCCTCCGATGTCGATGAGCGTTGGGCCACCAGCCTCAACATGATGACGCGCAATCTGCGCAGCTACACCCTGAAGGCCATGTCCGATGACAACACGCGCGGAAAGGTCGACGACGATCAGGTCCAATCGGTGTTTCATCTACGCGAGATCGATACCGTTCCCGGAGAGCCTCTTAGCTTTCTTGCCTATGGGGTGAAGGATGTTCATCACGTTACGAAGGGCACGGAGACCACGGACCATTTCGTCAACGAATACCGTATCCGCCTGGTGGCCGACCGCAGAAGCGATGGGAACCCGGATGGACTGTGGATCGCCAATTACAGCGAGCGTCCGATTGAAGGGGAGCGGCGCGATCGCATTCTGGCCACGCCGGACAGCGGGCAGCCGCAACAGTAGCGAGGTGGACGATGGAAACAGCGATCGCAAAAACGACTGAAGAAAGCTCACCGATGGCGGAACCGGCGTCGGTAAAACGGGGAAGGAAGCCCCGCCAGCCAGCAGAGGAGGTTGCTCGATACTTTCTCTCCAAAGAGGGGTCATCGCTGACGAGGCCCGAGCTTGGTGAGGAAGCGGCAAATGAAAGCGAGGCGCTGATCAAGGCATTTCAGTCGAAGGGAGGTGTGATCTATGTGGTCATGTCCTACCAAGCAGAAGCAGAGGTGCAGGGAGGCAACCCGATTTTAGTGAAGCGCCCGCTGCAGAAGTAGCAGCGGCTTGAGGTCAGCCACGAGTTTCAAAGAGGAGACAAACCTTGTATAGGTCACCGTCGGCCTCTCTTGAACCCTTATCGCTTGCGATGAGGAATTCCGCGCTGACCCGGTTTCATTCCTGAAGCCTGGTTCGGTCAACAGACACCCCTAACACGGGCAACCAGGCGAGAGGGAGATGCAACCGGGAACAGCCAAATCTCTCAATCACTCGTCCGGAGCGCCAGACAAGTGAGGAGAAACGATGACAGCGAACAGGACACAACACGCAGCGGACGATCCAAGGCTCATTCTTGAGCTGAAGATCGATGCCGCTGGAGAAGTGACCCGCAAGGCCACCAAACTGGGCCGGAAGGACACGCTCGAGGGAAAGCTCCTCGCGCAACTCTACCCCGGCATCCGAGTAGCGCGCATAAGCGTACCGAGTGAGTTGACGGCGTACGAACAATCCGTGGTTGAAGACCGCATGGCCAATCTGGTCTACGGTGAGGTCGTATACAAGCTTGTAGGTGCGAGTGGTTCGGCGAAGGACGGCAAGTTCTACTTCGTCGGCGATGAGCATGCAAAGCCAATTATTGAGCGCTTTCAATTTTGGCCGGAGGCAGCGATGACGTATTTCTCCATCCTGATCTCCGACTGCAAGCTGGTGACGGAAGAACCCAATCTAAGCATTGCGGTGGTCAAGGACCATGTCCTCGGCACCAACGATTGCAGGGGTTGGATTCGACGGTCACTCTACCAGAAACTCCATCTCAAACCGAACCGCTTTTGCCAGTTCCGGCTGGCATTCGATTCGCGCGAACCGAAGCAGGCGAAAGGCGCATTGAAGGTAATGAGCGGCAGCGTGGCCGATAGGCTCGGGGTCGACATCCTCCTGCCCGAAAGCTCCTGCAAACCTGGCCTCAAGGGAGGAACGCAATTCCTGCCACGGCTAGGAACCTCCGGGCGCCTATATACCGGTCCAGCGGTCCTCGGGATTCGGCAA
>JAJZIF010000623.1 GCA_021810735.1 Acidobacteriota bacterium | reverse complement strand
AGAAACACAAGCAGGGAAGAGGCGAGCATGACGGACGCCACGCCAGGGCCCGAGAAGGCGGCAAAATTCAGGGTTGCCCGTTGGTCGTCGAGGAACGATTGGAACCATGGCCATGCCGGGGTGCCGACCAATCCCAGGAACACGGCGAAGGCCGCCAGAATGACCAGCGGGACGGTCATGACCGCGGGGCTTTCATGGGGAGTGGCGGAGGCGTGGGACGCATGGGCGGCCTCGGAACTGTTTTCGGACAGGCGCGACTTGCCGGCAAACACGTAATAGACCTGCCGCGTCATGTAAAAAGCCGTCAGCAATGCGCCGAATGCGCCCAGATAAAAAGGCATCTTCGACACGCTCCATGTATTCGCGGCGTCGAGGATCGCGTCCTTGCTCCAGAAGCCGGAGAAAAACAGCGGAAATCCGCACAGCGCCAGCATTCCGGCGGTGTAGGCCAGAAAGGTAATGGGCATGGATTTTCGCAAACCGCCCATCTTGCGGATGTCCTGCTCGCCGCCGCAGCCGTGGATCACGGAGCCTGCGCCAAGGAAGAGGAGAGACTTGAAAAAGGCGTGGGTGATGAGATGGAACATGCCCACGGCCACGCCGCCGACGCCGAGGCCCATCATCATGTAGCCAAGCTGCGAAATGGTGGAATAGGCGAGGATGCGCTTGATGTCGTAGTGCGCGATGGCAATGAGCGCGCCGAAGACGGCGGTGATGGCGCCGACCCAGGCGACAACGATCAGCGCGGTGGTGGGGACTAGCGGGCCAGCCAATCCGGCATGGACGCTCATCAGGGGATAGACGCGCGCGATGAGGAAGACACCCGCCGCGACCATGGTGGCCGCGTGAATCAAGGCGCTGACGGGAGTGGGGCCTTCCATGGCATCGGGCAGCCAGACATGCAGCGGGACCTGACCGGATTTTCCGGCGGCGCCGCAAAAGATGAGCAGCGCGATGCCGGTGGATGCGGCCATGCCCACAGTGGTGATGTGAGCCACCAGAGCGGCGAGCGCGGACTGTTCGAGGCATCCGGCGCCGTGATCGTAGAACAGCAGCGTGCCCGTCTGCGCGTAGAGCCAGACCATACCGAGAAAGAAACCCAGGTCGCCGATGCGCGTAACGATGAAGGCCTTTTTCGCTGCCGCCGCCGCTTCCGGCTTGTGGTACCAGAAGCCGATGAGCAGGTAGGAGGTGAGCCCGACTATCTCCCAGCACATGAAGAACAGGAGCAGGCTATTGGCGATGACGACGCCGAGCATGGCTCCGGCAAACAGGGAGAGGAAGCAGAAGAAGCGCGTGAAATTTTCGTCGTGCTCCATGTAGCCGACGCTGAAGATAAAGATCAGCAGGCCGACAAAGGACACCATCACCAGCATGATCGCGGTGAGCGGATCGAGCATCCAGCCCAGCTTCAACCACTCACCGCCAAACTGAAACCAGCGGAAATCGACGACCTGGCGCGTTTCCTGTCCCTGACTGCTGAGCGAGAGTGCATGGGCAAACGCGCAGAGGGAGAGCAGGAAAGAGAGGGCCAGGGAGCCGATGGCGAGCGAAGCGGCGAGTAGGCGGTTGCGCTGTTTCGCCAACGCGCTGATCCCCGCCGCCAGGATCGGGAGTACAGGCACCAGCCATAGGTTTCGGACAATCCAAGTCATGCAGGCCCAATCCAAGGTTGAAAAGCGGTTTCAAAACTGCGAGCGTTGCTCGCAATGCAAGCCGGGCGGTTTTCAAATCAAATGCAACATCAAATTTTTTTGTTTCTCTCTCAACCTTTCATCGAATTCATCTGATCCAGTTCCGTGGTCTGCGAATGCCGGTAGGCGGCCAGAATGATACCCAGGCCAACCGCCGCCTCGGCGGCGGCAATGCTGATGGAAAAAATGGCGAACATGATTCCGGTGAGCGCCGCCGGGTTCGGCCCGTAGCGCCAAAAGGCAATGAAGTTCAGGTTGGCGGCGTTCAGCATCAACTCAATTCCAATCAGGACGAGAATGGCGCTGCGGCGCGTCAACGCGCCTGCCAGGCCAACGGAAAAGATAAGGGCGGACAACAGAAGATACCCTGTCAGCGGATTCATGGCGTCCTCCGCTTTTCGTGCATGGCAAGGACCACTGCGCCGATCATGGCCGCAGTCAATAGCAGGCCCATGATCTCCAATGGCAGAACATAGCCGTGCATCAGCGCGTCGCCGATGGGATGGACGGCGGCCTCGACTGGCGGCGGCAGGACTTGCGATGCGAAGGCGCTGCGACAAATTGTCCAGGCCAGGACGACGAATACCGCTGCGGCAACCACGCTGCCCGTCATCCAGAAGGAGGAGAAGATCGGCTGCATCGCTGGCCCCGCGCTCTGCGTCATCATGATGACGAACACGGCGAGGATGGCAACCGCACCCACGTAGACGAGGACTTGCGTAAATCCGACGAACTGCGCGCCGAGCAGCAGGTAGAGCGCGGCCAGTCCGGCAAAGCCCAGCGTGAGGGCCAGGACGCAATGGATGAGGTTGCGCATCGCCATTGCCGCCACAGTTCCGGCAAGGGTCAGTGCGGCAAGGATGAGGAAGGTGACTGTCATGTTACGTTCGGCGAGTTCTCCAATGCATTTTCAACCATTTCAGTGACCGAGATTCAGGCTGTCACATCCAGACACGGCG
>JAJZIF010000622.1 GCA_021810735.1 Acidobacteriota bacterium | reverse complement strand
TCTGCCGGTCTCCATGCTCTTGTCGGCAAACTGTCCATTCACCGCTGCCGTGCATAGCCGCGTCGGATCCAGTTCATGGGAACGCCGCACCATCGTCTCCACTATCTGGTGGCCATAGGTATGCGTCTGCAGAATCCACTCCTCGTTGCCCATGGACCAGAGAATGATCGCCGGCGAGTTCCGATAGCGCTTGATCATGGTCTCCAGTTGTGTCAGTCCCTCGGGGCTGGAGTTCATCTGCCGCGTCTCGCACAGCATCATCATGCCCATCCGGTTGCACGCCTCCACCCACTCCGGCGTTGGCATGTTGTGCGAGGTACGCGCCGCATTGCCGCCCATCTCTTTCAGCACGGCCAGGCGATACCATTGCAACCGGTCCGGCAGCGCCGCGCCCACCCCCGCATGATCCTGGTGGTTGCACGTTCCTTTGATCTTCATATTCTGCCCGTTCAGCGAAAATCCCTTCGCCGCGTCAAACTCTACCGTACGCACGCCGAATCCCACGCGCTCGCCATCGATCACCTTGCCGCCCGACTCTACCGTCACCACCGCGGCATACATCTCCGGCGACTCCAGCGACCACAGCTTCGGGTTGCTCACCGTCGCCGTGGCTGTATACATGACGCTGCCATCCGGTGCAATCGTCTGCTCGGCTGCCTCCGCCGTCGCCACCGTCGCTCCCGATGCGTCCGTGATCTTCCACTTCACGACGGCCGTCGCGGTTTTGTCGCCCGCATTCATCACCACAGTGCCCAGGCTCAGCTTTGCCGACGAACCCTTCACTTCGCTGCGCACATAGCTCTCCCACTGGCCCAGGTGCAGTGGGTCATACTTCGTCAGCCACACATGCCGATACAGCCCTGCGCCTTCATAAAACCATCCATCCCCGAAGCTGGCATCCATGCGCACCACGATGACGTTGTTCTGTCCATAGAGCAGATAGTCGGTGATGTCGAAAGAAAACGGAGCATAGCCGTTGTCATTCCGCCCGGCAAAGATGCCGTTCACAAACACCAGCGCACTGCGAAACGCTCCGTCGAAATCCACCACCACGCGTCGCCCGCGATCCGTCTCCGGGATTGCAAAGACACGCCGATACCAGCCCACGCTCGTCTCCGGATATCGCCGCCCGAGCGGCTTGTATCCGTGGCTTTTCTGTTCCTCGTCCCACACAAACGGAAGATCCACCGCCCAGTCATGCGGCAGGTTCACTGTCTTCCATGCGGAGTCGTCAAAGGTCGCCGTTGCAAACTGAAAGTCGCCCGTCTTTGCAAAGTCGCCCTGATTGTTGCCAAACTTTAAGTCCTTCGCAGGATCACATCCATTGCCCATCATGAACTTCCAGCCGAAATCGAAGAGAAGATGCTCGCGCGGAGCCACTGCTGCGTCGGCTTCTGGCGACGCTTCAAATTGTTCCAGCAATGCAGCCGCGCGTGCCATTGCCGAACCGCCCATCGCCGCGCCTGCCGCCACTGCGGCTCCCGTCCACACTCCGGTGCGCATCAGATCCCGCCGCGTCCACTTGTTCATCCCACTCTCCTTCATCGTGTCTGTGACCTCAGCCTCCGCACGGCAGCAACTCGCCTGCGCGAACGCAGTCAAAAAGCAATCCCTGCACGGCACACGAACTATACCGTACTCCAGGCAGGGAAGTAAACGGTTTCAACGACGACGACGCCTTTGCAGAATTGCCACATTGCAAGCGCGTTCTCTGATAGACTCGTAGACAACATATCCCGCCTTTTCCGGAGAGATGGCCGAGTGGCTGAAGGCGCACGCTTGGAAAGCGTGTTTACCGCAAGGTAACGTGGGTTCGAATCCCACTCTCTCCGCCAGCACTTTTTGCATCTTCTGCGTTCTCAACAAAATGCAATTAAATATAATGGAATGAGTAGATATCGCTCGGCGCAACTATTGCAGTCTTTCCGAAATTTGCATTCTTTCCGTGCCGTGAACCTCAAAAATCCGAACATCCGAACATGGAAGTGGTCCATGTTCGGGTTAGCCTGCATAGCTGACAGTGGATTGATTTTTCCGTGGATTGGCGGGGCTGAGGGTAGTGTCCAGTATTTTTCGCACTTTCAATTTCAGCTATGACTTTGGAAGGTTGTTGGGTTAAGGTTGATTTGCTCTGGCCCCCATGGGGGCCAGAGCAAAAAATCAGGCGATGTCCACGAGTTCAGCCAGCCGGTTCATCTGGAGATAGCGTTTGGTTCCCCATCGGGTCGAGGCCACATGTCTGAGCCGCGCGGCGACCAGCATCAGCGCCGAGTTGCCATCCGGGAAGGTCCCCACCACTCGCGTTCGTCGCCGTATCTCGCGCATCAGCCGTTCCAGCGGGTTGTTGGTTCGCAGGCAGCGCCAGTGTTCCGAGGGCATCGCGTAGTAACTCAAGGTCTCGTCTGCGCCCGCAGCGACGATCTCTGCGGCCTTGGCCAACTTCATCGTCCGCAGCTTCCCGACCACTTGCCGGGCCTTTTCCTTAGCTGCCGTAGCGTCTTCCTGGGCATGGATGGCTTTCAGCATCGCCGCCACTTCCTTCACCTTGCCGCTCGGGACCGCCGTCCACACGTTGCGGTAGAAGTGGACCACGCAGCGTTGCCACTTCGCTTCGGGATAGAAATCACCCAGGTTCTCTACCAGCCCCAGGCAC
>JAJZIF010000621.1 GCA_021810735.1 Acidobacteriota bacterium | reverse complement strand
CCGAGATACTGGAAAATCCCTGCGTGATGCCGCGCTCGGAAACCTCCAGCAGCGCAGTTTCGGTTGCATTCAGCACGTCCAGCGCGTCTTCGCTTTGGTCGGCGGCCCGCGCCTGCGCCGTCGAACATATCCCCATCAACTGCCGCAGAATGGACTTGTCTTTGACGATGCGAACGTAATCTTCAATGCTCAGACGCCGCGGAAGATTTTCCGTCAGCGAAAAGATGTACGCCCGGTTGCCGATCGACTCCAGTTCCTTCTGGCGCTCCAGTTCTTCGCTTAATGTAATGATGTCGACGGCGCGATTGGCGTCGATCAACTCCCCCATCCGCGCATAAATCCTGCGGTGCGAGTCCAGCGAAAAATCATCGGCGATCAGACGTTCCGCCGCCTCGCTGTACGCGGCATTGTCCAGCAGGATGGCGCCCAGAATCGTGCGCTCCGCCTCCACGCTTGCATGTAGTCCATGTTCCAGAGAAATTTGGGAGAGAGTGGCCACTGTCTATGAGTGTAGCCTTGGCCGACTTTCATCGGTCTCGGCAATCAGCCGTGGATATCCGGTACCAACAGTGGAAAAAACGCACGCGCGCAGTATCATATAGGAGTGTCCAGCAACAGAGTGAACCGACAGGGTTCCCCGATCCGTTGGCCCCATTGCGGCACGAGGAGACTTTGATTTGACAATGCAGCGTTTTCCATCTTTTCCTGGCCTGTCGATTTTGTCCACTGTCGTAGTCGGATTCGCTCTTCTCTCTCCGCTGCCATGTCGCGCTCAATTACCCATTGACACCGGTCAGAGCGGATCGGCAGCGCTGATGTCGCAGCAGATCGCGGAGATCCAGAGCGTGATCGACCGCTGGGACGAGGCTGTCACCCAGCACGATCAATACGGGCTGGAGCTTGTACTCGCGCCTCAATACATTGACATCTCGGACACCGGCCAGGTTACCAATCGCGATCAGCAGATTTCTGAAATGATGATGAAGGACGCGCCGCGTCTCACGTTCACTCAGAAGGTAGTCAGCGTTCGTATCGTGGGAGATGCGGCGGTCGTCAACGGTACCTATGATCGCGCCTACCAGGGTAGCCGACTGAGCCGCATCAAGCCCGTAGAACAGAAAGGCGTGTTCAGCCAGGTCTACGTCCGTGCGCGGAACACCTGGGAATGCATCAATTCTCAGCGCACCATCATCCAGGAGCCGATCCTCAAAGGCAAAAAGAAGTCAGCGGGCGAGTCGACCGAGAAGCCGCTGAATCACGATCTCGGTTTCCATCTCCCCGGCCTGCATCACAGTTCCAGTTCGGATGCGCAACCGCAATAACATTGAGCGCAGAGTTCTCTACGCCGTCGCCGCTTCCGCCTTACGGCCCTGAATCTCAATGTAAATGTGGATCAAAGACAGGGCCGCCGGCGTCACTCCGGGAATGCGGCTGGCGTGGCCGATGGTTCCCGGTCGAACGCGCACCAGTTTCTCCTGCATCTCGCGCGACAGCCCGCTGACCGCCATGTAGTCGAACCACGCTGGGATGGTGCGGTGCTCGGCGCCCTTCATTCGCTCGATGGACTTTCGCTGCTGGTCGAGATAGCCGGCGTACTTGATCTCCGTTTCAACAGCTTTCCATTCATTCCGTACATGCGCCGGCGCATGCTCGGCAGCCATCGCAGTCCGGATCGTTTCCAGATGGATCGTGTCCACGCTCGATGCATTCGAGATTGCCTGGTCGATGCTGCTGGGTAAGATTCCCAGCAGAGATTCGATTGTCACCTCGGGTCGTTTCATCAGCTGTGCATAGGTTTGACCCACGGCGCCACTCAGCTTGTCTCCCAGTTCCGGCGATGCAGCCGCCAGCCGCTCCAGGTCTGGTTTTTGCGTGGCCAGCATCTTCGCAAATGCCTGCATCCGCGTCTGCTTGGCCTCGAAGTCACCCCATGCCTGGTCATCGATCAGCCCAAGCTTGCGCCCATAGGAAGTGAGCCGTCGATCGGCATTATCGATGCGCAGATGCAATCGATATTCCGCTCGCGATGTGAACATGCGATAGGGCTCGTTCGTTCCCTTGCTGATCAGATCGTCAATCAGGATGCCGGTATACGCCTCGCTGCGGTCCAGCACAAAGGCCGGCTCATTCTTCACGTGCAACGCCGCGTTGATACCCGCCATCAATCCCTGGCACGCCGCCTCTTCATACCCGGAGGTTCCATTGATTTGCCCCGCGAGATACAGCCCCGCAATGCTCTTCACCGCCAGCGCATGATCCAACTCCGTCGCATCGATGGCGTCATATTCAATCGCGTACCCCGGTCGCAGCATCTCCGCGTGCTCCAGCCCAGGGATGGAGCGCAGCACCGCGGCCTGCACATCCATGGGCAGCGAGGTGGACATGCCATTGATGTAGACCTCGTGCGTGTGTAGTCCTTCCGGCTCCAGAAACAACTGATGCTGCAATTTATCCGGAAAGCGCACTACTTTGTCTTCAATCGACGGGCAATAACGCGGCCCCGTGGCTTGAATCTGTCCGGAATACATCGGCGATCGATGTACATTCTCGCGAATGATGGCCAGCGTTTCCGGCGTGGTAAATGCGATGTGGCAACTGATTTGCGGCCGCGTAATCGCTTTCGTGCGAAAGCTGAACGGTGTCGGCTCGGCGTCGCCCGGCTGCTCT
>JAJZIF010000620.1 GCA_021810735.1 Acidobacteriota bacterium | reverse complement strand
GAAACTATCGCGATACTACCGCTGCGGCGGGATACCTTCCCGCCGCAGCGGAGCCATAGTGAATTGCTCCTCTGTAGGAGGACGCGCGGGATGCGGCGGGCGACATGGATCGCACAGCCAAGCACATGGTCATCGGCTTCACCTTGCGCTACACGAACTATCTCACTGGTAAAAATTACCGGGCAGGCCAGTGGCGAATCATGCCTGGTCAAGAATTTGCCCCGGAGAGACTGCGACCTGTGGAGAACCTCCACGAGCCTGATCCACGAAACGCACTGACCACTTGGTGTGACACAACCACCGGCTTCGCTCGCCACCTGCACGCACAATATCTCCACGAGGCAGTTGTTGGCTTTTCCCTCGATCCAGTAGTGACCTTGCCCTCAGACTGCGTCCCCCCGGCAAACAGCCTGGAGTCTCCTCAAGGAGCCAGAAGATGCCAGCAACTACATCGCTGAACTATGTCGCCGGTCGCCGGAAATCGCAGCCTGCGCAGATCTGGCGCGGCAGTTCGTCCGCATGATTCGGCAACAGGACGCAGCTGCCTGGCCCAACTGATGGAAGGACAGCGCAAAAAGCAGCTTGCTGGCAAGCTTCGCAAAATACCTCTGCCACGATGAAGACACGCTGCTTGCCGCTCTTCAACAACCTTGGAGCAACGGCCCAGTCGAAGGACATGTTCAGCGCTTGAAGCTGATCAAGCGCTCCATGTACGGCCGTGCCAAATTCGATCTGCTTCGACTCCGCGTCGTGAATGCCGACTGAAATATGGTTCTCCGTGCTACAATAAGACGCGATGTCGAATGCGCCGCCGCAGCTTCGCGTGTTTGCGTTTAAGGATGTTGTCCGGTTTGCTCGCAAGTTTCACATCTCAGCGGTCTCAGCCTGACGCGGATCTGGGCTGCGGGTTGTACAAGTACCGAATCGCAAGGCCGGGAGAGGGATATCGTGGCGGCGGTCGTGTCCTAATCGCCCTGAAGATCGGGAGCCGGGCAATTCTGATGTTTGCTTGGGAAAAGAAGGATATGGAGAACATCAAGCCGAACGAATTAAAGGGGTATCGGGACGTCGCAAAAATATATCTCGAATGCTCGGATTCGCAGATGACCAAACTCGTTAAGGACAGAGTTCTGGTTGAGATCAGCCGTATCCAAGAAGGAGGGCAAAATGGCTAAGACTTACAAAAGCAAAGCGATGGCGGCTCTTCACGAGAATGTCAGCGATCTCTACCGCGTCGGCATGATCGACAAAAAGACCATGCGGAAATTCGATGCGGCTTGCTTGACTCCTGTGCGCAAGCTGAGCCCATCCGCCATCCGGCGGATCCGCACCAAAGCAGACGTCAGCCAGGCAGTTTTCGCCGCACATTTAAACGTCACGGTTGGCGTTGTTAGCAAGTGGGAACGCGGCGAGAAAATTCCGAGTGGACCTGCGGCAAAACTGCTCACGCTGGCGTCGATTCGCGGAATCGACGCCATAGCTTGATGAGTCCAGGAACAAAAGAGGCTATAAGCCTGTCGATTGAAGAACCAAGAGATTGGTGCTTTCTTCCCGTGTCGACGCTTTCCGTGGTGACAATCTCCGGGCTTGTTTCTTTTCAGGATGCAGGATTATATCCATCGGAACAGGCTCGATAGCTACGGCCTGCTGAACCAGCCGGTAAAACAGCTTGCCGCGGTTCATCGATTTGCGCCGGTTAAACCGGAAGGTAAATTCATCCAAAGCGAATCGTGGTGCACCTCAGAAATCTTTATGGCCGCCTTCTTTGACCTTATGTGGTCCCGCTCCTTTCCCCTTGTCATTCTCCACGTACACTGGTGGAGAGAATTACGCGGCCAACATATCGAAACCAGGAGCGCGGAAAGGACATTGGGGGAAACACCATGAGAATTTTGAAGGCGTTTCTACTGACTTTTTTCGCGCTTGTAATTGTCGGAGCCATTGCTGGAGGTTTCCTGATTGGACGTGGCTTTCGCGCTACGACCGAACCATCTGCATTCGAGGCCGTCGTGGCGCGAACGATGCGAAATCTCGCAATTCCCCGGCACGCTCGCAACGAGAAAAATCCTATCGCGACAACTCTAGAATCCCTGCAAGATGCACGAGAACTCTACGTTACCCGTTGCGCCATTTGTCATGGAATCGATGGCAGCGGGAAAACTCGAATCGGATTGAATCTCTATCCAAGGGTTCCGGATCTCCGTTTGGCGGCGACGCAAAATCTTACGGATGGAGAAATTCACTACATCATTGAAAACGGCGTTCAACTGACCGGAATGCCTGCCTGGGGGAATCCGCACCGTGAGCCAAATACCAATAGCTGGAAACTGGCGCTGTATATCCGAAATCTGCGGCCACTGACAGACCAGGAGAAAACTCAACAAGCCAGAACCATTGCCACGGCGCATTACGTTGGCTCGCAGGCGTGCGAAACCTGCCACGCAGAGATATACGAGCGCTGGGAAAAAACTCCTATGGCCAACGTGGTGCGTGATCCGCACACGCATCCCCATGCCATCCTCGCGGACTTTTCTAATCCACCCGCTTTTGTAAATTTCAAGAAGCAGCAAATTGCGTACGTTTACGGCAGCATCTGGAAGCAGAACTATTTCACCCAGGTCGGCAATGAGTATTATCTGACCTTGCCCCCGGAAAACGTCCCTCATATAGCGC
>JAJZIF010000619.1 GCA_021810735.1 Acidobacteriota bacterium | reverse complement strand
GCCGTGAAGCAGCGCTCTGAAGCCTTCACCGGTCTCGCGCCAGAAGCGAACAAATCCCGCCAGCAGCACCAGCAGCACAAGAAGCGAGACGACACCGAACGAACCCACCATCACATGGTGTGGAATGATGCGATAAAACTGCCCTGCTCCGGGGGAAATCAGTATTCCTCCGCCTTGGCCCAACGCGGCGCCGCCACAGATTGCCGCCGTCAGACCCACCAGCAGCATCAATGCGGCCACGAGCCAGTTCTTTTGGCAGGCGCGCGCCAGCCGTTCCGGCCACGCGTACTGCTGATATGATTGCACCCGGATTTCGGCCAGCGTCCGCGGCAGGTTTACCGCGTACTCGTGCGGTGGCGCGTACTGGCAGGCGTAATAGCACTCCGAACAGTTGTGGCAGAGGTTGGCCATGTACTTCAGGTCCGCATCCGAAAATACCCGCCGGCGTTCCATGGCGGGAAACACCGCGCAATAGCCTTCGCAATAGCGGCACGCATTGCAGATGACCAGCAGGCGCTCGCCTTCGCGTAGCGGATCATTCAGCGGCGGCACGGGCTGCCTCCTCTCCGGCGATGCGCCCAAACACGATGCCGATTGTCATCCCCAATCCAGCCAGATAACCCTTGCCGAGGATATTGCCCGCCATGATCTCTCCAGCGGCCAATATATTGCGGGCGGCGCGCCCATCCTGCATCAACACCGCCGCTTTGCAGTTGACCTTGACCGCAAGATACGTGAACGTGATGCCGGGCCGCAGCGGATAACCGAAGAATGGCGGCTGGTCGATGGCAAGTGCCCAGTGCGATTTCTGTGGTGTCAGTCCTTCGGTGCGGCAATCATCCAGTTTGTTGTGGTCGAATCGGCCGGGAACAACCGACCGGTTATAGCGCTCCACGGTGGCAAGTACGGCGTCCACAGGCAACCCCAGCTTCGCGGCCAGCTCTCCGATGCTGTTCGCGCGGATCGCTGGGAATATGGAAGGCATGAAGCGCCCGATGACCTGGGAATCAATGATCGAAAACGCAATCTGATCCGGCTGCTCCGCCACCATCCGGCCCCAGATGGCATACCGCTTGGGCCAGAGATCCTCGCCTTCGTCGTAGAAGCGTTCCCCGCGATTGTTCACCACGATCCCCAGTGGCACGCAGTCAAGACGGGTAACAATGCCGCCGTCGTACTGCGGCGCCCGCCCATCGACTGCGACGGCGTGGCATTGCGTAGGATCGCCGATCTGCTCCACGCCCTGTTCGAGCAGCAGCTTCAGTACCTTGCCCCGGTTATAGCGTGTGCCGCGCACGATGAAATTCTCGGCTGGCGGACCCCATGCCTCCCTGAGCCACTCCAGATTTGATTCAAATCCTCCAGCGGCGCAAACCAGTGCCCTGCCTTTAATCTGGAACGGCTCGCCTTTCTTCTGCTGCACGGTCACGCCGCGAAAAACGCCGCCGGCAATATCGAGGCCGATCACTTCGGTGTCATAGAGCACGGTGATGCCTCGTTTGCGGGCCGCTGCGAAGTAGCTGTTCATCAGCGCCTTGCCGCCGCCGAGGAAAAAGGCGTTGGTGCGTCCCAGGTGAAGTGTGCCGCTGAGAGATGGCTGGAAGCGGACGCCTTGGCTCTTCATCCAATCGAAGCACTTGGGCGATTCGCGAATCGTCATGCGCGCCAGTTCTTCATTGGTCTGCCCGCCTGTTACTCGCATCAGGTCGGTGAAATACTCATCTTCCTTGTACGCTTCGGTCTGAACGTTCGTAGGAGCATCGTGCATGCACCGGAAGTTCCGGGTATGCCGGCTGTTGCCGCCCCGAAATTCCTGAGGCGAGCTCTCCAGCACAACAACCCTGGCGCCACGTTCGGCCGCGGTCAATGCCGCGCCCAGAGCGGCATTCCCAGCGCCGGCAATGACTACATCGAACGACGGATAGTTCTCCATCATCTCGTTTGGTGCTCCTCTTGAAGCCCGTGCAGCGTCATGCTCGCATGAAGTTATTCCGCTGCATTGCCCTGGCCGAGGCAAAACATTTCATCGAAAGCCGGCAAAGACAATGCAGGGGAAGTCGTTCTCTCCATCGGCTCGTCCTCAAAAAGGGACCCGTCGAGAGGTCCCTTGCAGTATTCTCCGGCAAAGCGGGGACTATATAACGTAAGGTGCTCATGTAAAGTACAACAACTCTTTCCGCCGCGGTGCAAGGATCCGGAACGGCGCGCTTCGCTCGCAATTGGAAGAAGCGCATCCGGCCGGTCTTAAGCCTCCTTTTTTCGCGATGGCCCGATCATCGTCTCCGGCCGCAGGTAGGTGTCAAACTCCTCTTCCGTTAAAAATTTAAGTTCGCGGTTGGCTTCGCGCAATGAAAGGCCGTGTTGATGCGCATGCTTCGCCAGTTTTGCCGCCTTGTCGTAGCCGATATGCTGATTCAGTGCGGTAACGAGCATGAGGCTGTTCTCTACATACTCCTGGATGCGCTTGCGATTGGCTTCCAGACCCAGCACACAGAATTCCACGAACATTCGGCAGGTGTCGCTGAGCAGACGGACCGAGTGCAGAAAGTTGTGGATCATCACTGGCTTGAAGACGTTCAGCTCGAAGTTTCCCTGGCTCCCCGCAAACGCGATCGCGGCATGATTGCCATGCACTTGCACCGCGACCATTGTCATGGCCTCGCTCTGCGTGGGACTAAC
>JAJZIF010000618.1 GCA_021810735.1 Acidobacteriota bacterium | reverse complement strand
CGGCTTGCGCCATCTGCTCCTCGAGCAGCGTCAGTATCATGCCGCTCGCCACGAGGAACTTCGGCAGGTTCCAAACCTCGCTCTCGACATGGATCGACGGTGCGAAGCGATAAAGCAGGGCGGCTATTGGGAATACCGAGGCCCAGGCGACTAAGCTCAGCGTGGTGAAGAGCACCCCCGGAGAACGCCGCGCCGCGCTCCTCCAGAACAACACGGCAACGGCGAGGTAATGCCAGCACAGCATCCAGTCAAGGGCATATTCAGCGGTTCCGTAGGCAACCAGAGCCGCTTGGACCGCATAGGCTGCAAGGATGCCGCCGGCATACAGTGCCTGATCGGTTTGATCGCCCCTGCGTTCGCCTATGCGCAGAGCCAGAACCGATCCGAAAGCGCCTATTGCGACCAGTCCCAGATAGGCGGCATTGGAATCCACGTTCCCGTAGTAGCAAAAAATGAACGCCACGTTGGGGATTTCCGCTAGACACATGCGCGTCAGCGCCCATGTGCTTTTCCGGTGCCGCGTATTGGCGGCCCAGATGAATGAAACACTGGCCAACAGCAGCATGGTTGTCGATACCGCATCGATTTGATCGCGGCCAAACCGGACGTTGAGCGCGACGAACTCGGAAACGATGTGCGCCAGGATGAGCATCCAGCCGACGACCCAGTAGCGCATCCGCGTCTGTTTCGTCCGCCTCAGCAGTGACAGGAAGATGCTGACCAGCGCGCCGATGGCGAGGAAATCGGGCAGGAGATAAAAGTTCATGGCAAGCCGTGCTCCGGCAATCTTGGCGTCAAACCCGTGTTGCCCATGAATCTCAAAACGCAAGGTCCGCTTCGGGTGGAGGCTCCAGTCAGTTATTTGTGCGGGGATCGTTGCCGCGCGCACTGCGTCGACATGGAAAAGTCAATTGGAGCTTCGACGCCCGAATATACGCATAGTGCACCAGCGGCTTCACCGCAGTTTGCGAACTTCTGTGTCCGCGTGTGCCGCAGCGGCCAACCATAGCGCGATGCCCGCATCATGGCGGTTCGACGCACATTACGATTGAACAACGGGAATGGCGATGCTCGATGTCACTGCTACGGGTGCCGCCTGCGGCCGCCAAAGTATGTGCCGTCGCGCGCCCCGGCCCACTGATCAGTCTGCAAAACCGGGCAGTCTGGCGCGGTTTGCAAGCAAACGGACGCGGTAAGCCGCACCGTCTTTGTCGCGACACCTGATTCGCGCTGAAATTCGGCTGGTTTCCCTTCGACAGGCTCAGGGCAGGCCCTTCTCTCGGCGGGAGGGCAGCTTTCATCTGCTGGACTTCGACGCGAATCGGGTCGCGACAAGCACTTGCGTACTCGTCGCGGTACGACATTCAGGGCAGAACGGACTGCTCGAACTCATCCACGGGCAGCGGGCGCCCCAACAGGAATCCCTGCAGTTCATCGCAGCCCATGCGACGGAGCAGATCGGCCTGCTCCGCATTCTCCACGCCCTCGGCCACGACGATGAGTCCGAGAGAGTGCGCCAGCGCGACGATGTTTTCCACGAGCGCCAGCGTGTCCCGGTCGGTCGACAATCGTCCGACGAAGCTTTGGTCGATCTTGAGCGCGTCCGCCGGCAACCGCGAAAGGTAGTTCAGGGATGAGTAGCCGGTGCCGAAGTCGTCGATCGCGATCCGGCAGCCGAGTGCCCGCAACCTTTGCAGGATCGCGATGCTGCGATCGATGTCGCCCATCAACAGGCTTTCGGTGATCTCGATTTCCAGAGCGCGCCCGTAGCCATCGGCAGCCAACAGGGCCTCGCACTTGTCGATGAAGTCCACCTGTCTCAATTCGCGCGCCGAGACGTTCACGGACAGGCGCATCATCAGGCCGCGAGCTTGCCAGCGCCGGAAAATGCGCAGGCTTTCCTGTCGGACCCACACACCGACATCGACGATCGCTCCCGTTTCCTCCAGGACCGGAATGAACTCCGCAGGCGACACCAGCCCGTCGGCCGGATGCCGCCACCGCAACAAGACCTCGGCGCCCGTCAATTGCCGCGACACCGCGCCGTACTTGGGCTGGAGGTAAAGCTCGAACTCGCTGTTCTTCAATGCGAGCCGCAGATCACGCTCGAGCCCGACCTGTCGCACCATGCGCCGACTGGCCCCTTCCGTGAATGCCATGACCGGATGATCGAGCGCCTGGGCTTCGGCCAGTGCGGCGACCAGCCCGTGCTCGATGGCGTCAGGGGTCTGGGCCTGCAGCGGCGCCATCAGCACGCTGCAATGGAATCGCACATGGATTTGCTCTCCTTGAATCATAAAAGGCAGTTCCGCGCACCGGCCCAGCAGCGCTTCGATGTCGCGTGCGGCGTCGTCGATGGCCCCAGTCTGCGCAAAGGCAAGCACGAAGGCGTCGTCGCCGGGGTGTGCCACGACAGCGCCCTGGGCGGCGAGCGACCTCAGGCGCGATCCGACTTCGCGCAGGAGCGCGTCGCCGAAACGCCGCCCTCGTGTACGGTTGATGTAGCGGAAGCGCTCGATGTCGACCATGGCGACCACTTGCGGACCTCTTTCAATGCAGGAAAGGATCAGCTCGTAGAAGGCAGTCCGATTGGGCAGGCCGGTGGTGGGATTGTTGTAGGCCAGGAACTCCAGTCGCTCGCTCTTGGCGATGAAGTCGCGCGCATAGTCGACTTCGTTGG
>JAJZIF010000033.1 GCA_021810735.1 Acidobacteriota bacterium | reverse complement strand
CTTCGATGGCGGGTCTCATGGGAGGCCTCACCAGGCGCGGAGGGTTTATGAGACGAGTTCTAGCGGCATGAGAGCCCAGCCCAACTCTATTCAGCGCTGATCTCTGATCTGGTGTGGCAGTACAGAACTAATCATGAGTACAAGATCTTGAGCAGCAGCGATCGATGACCTTGCCACGGTTTGACTGCGGGACCACTACGGCTTTCCACTATCCTTTTAAAAATATTTGTACCGCTGCTAGAGCCGGGCATGGGTTGTTGCTGTACGCTTTGATTCATGAAAAAGCTCGTCGTGCTCGCAGCACTGCTTTCGGCGGCATTGGCGTTCGGCCAGACACGCGATCCACTCAAGCTGGTCGATCCAATGATAGGAACCGGCCCCGAAGGCCACACGTTTCCGGGAGCTACCGCGCCTTTCGGCATGGTGCAACTATCGCCCGATACGCAGATCAAGTACTTCAAGCAGAGCTACAAATGGGCAGCCGGCTACCGCTACGAAGACACCACGATTCTGGGCTTTTCGCATACGCATTTTTCGGGCTCGGGACACAGCGACATGGGCGATGTGCTACTGATGCCCATCAGCGGAAATACTGTGCCGCTCGAACCGGGAGACATTGCCAAGACCAAGCCAGGATATCGCTCGCGTTTTTCGCACAAGGACGAATACGCGGAGCCGGGCTATTATCGCGTCTACCTCAAAGACAACAAAGTCCTGGTGGAGCTGACCGCAAGCCAACGCGTCGGCGTGCATCGCTACACTTTCGCCAAGGGGGAACAGCGTCATGTCCTGCTCGACCTGCGCAGCAGCATTTATAACTATCCCGGCAAGGTTCTGTGGTCGAGTCTTACGATTCACAATGACGGCACCGTAACGGGCATGCGGATCACGCGCGGATGGGCGCCGGGGCGGCAGCTTTACTTCGCGATTCGCTTCTCCGCACCGATGTCGAGCCATGAGCTTTATGACAAGGAAACCAATCCGCCGCCTTATCACGGATTCAAGGGGCCTGGAACATCACCAAGCAATACGCAGGCTATCGTGGGACGTGCGCTCGAGGCGGTATTTGATTTTGCACCTTCGTCAAAGCCGCTTGTGGTAAAGGTAGCGATCTCGCCGGTGAGCGAAGCCAATGCGATTGCGAATATGGATGGCGAGGTTCCGGGATTCGACTTCGACGCGGTGCGCGCCAAAACACAGCAGGCGTGGCGTAAGGAGCTATCGCGCGTCCAATTCGATGCTTCGCCCAGCATGGAAAAGTCTCTCTATACGGCCCTGTACCACACCATGATGGCGCCGAGCACGAGCATGGACGTAAACGGCCAATACCGGGGACCTGACAATGAGGTTCATCGAGCCGTGGGTTTCCACTTTGTCTCCACGCTCTCGCTATGGGATATCTATCGCGCGGAGCAGCCGCTGATGACGATCATCGAGCCGCCGCAGCGGACGGACGACCTCATTCGCTCCATGGTTGCATCGCAGCAGGAGAGCCCCTTCGGCATTCTTCCGATCTGGCAGTTCCAGGGGCAGGAGACGTGGTGCATGATCGGCTATCACGCGGTGCCAATCATCGCCGACGCCTATATGAAGGGTATCCGCGGCTATGACGCGCAGGCAGCTCTCAAAGCAATGGTCGCCAGCGCGACCTATGCCCCGTACGGTCATCTCGGCGAGTACATGAAGCTAGGCTATGTCCCCGTGGACAATGACGACGAGGCCGCATCGAAGACCGTAGAGTATGCATTTGACGACTGGACCATCTCGCGCATGGCAAAAGCAATGGGAAAGAATGCGATCGCCGCAGAGTTTGCCAAGCGCGCCAACTACTGGCGGAATACCTTCAACAAGGCCGACGGGTTTGTGGAGCCGCGACTGGCAAACGGAGAGTTCCGCAAGCCATTTGACCCCGCAAGGGCAGGCGCCGGCAGCGGTTTTACCGAGGGCAACGCGTGGCAGTACTCGTGGTATCAACCACAGGACGAGCAGGGTCTCATTAATCTGCTCGGCGGCCGTGAGGAGTTGATCGCGAAGCTCGACGAGATGTTCGACCAGAAGGTCAATCCTGCAAGGTACTCTGACGTAGAAGACATTTCCGGAATGATTGGCCAGTATATCCACGGCAATGAGCCGAGCCATCATCTGGCGTATCTCTATATGTACGCGGATGCGCCGCTCAAGACGCAGGCGAGGCTCAGGCAGATCGTGGACTCGCAGTACAACCCCACTCCGGATGGCCTGGTCGGCAATGACGACCTGGGGCAGATGTCAGCCTGGCTCATCTTTACGTCGCTGGGCTTCTATCCTGTAGCCCCGGCATCCAACCAGTACGTTCTGGGACGTCCATTCGTTGATCGCGCGGTACTGCACCTGCCCGACGGGAAGACGTTCATCATTGAGAGCAAGAATATGGATGACGCGCATGGCGACAGCTTTATCAGGAACGTTCTGCTCAACGGCAAGACACTGGATCGGACCTACATCACGCAGCAAGAGATCATGCGGGGTGGCACGCTCACCTTTGTCTTCAGCGATAAAAAGGATGCTGCGTGGTCGCGTCGCCCGCTGAAAGTCCCCTACTCCATTTCTGCGGCGTATCGGACGAACTGAATCCTGCACGCAGGCCGGGTTGCCGGTCTGTACCTTATTTGTTTGATGGAACACCAGTCTCTGTATGTTTTCGCCCTTTTGGGCTGAAAAAATCGCCCGTCATGGGTTCTGGTCACTTGCCGGGAACGCGAGGTCGCGGGGACAGGGAATTATGGCGACGAGGCAGCGCCGCTCTGAGTGAGCGCTCCCGTCTTCTCCACTGCGGCAACAATCTCCCGGCCTATGACCAGCGATGCGGTGGCTGCCGGTGAGGGCACGTTGCAAACGTGAAGCATGCGGTCCTGGTGGACGAAGTAGAAGTCGTCGAGGAGCCTGCCTGACGCATCCAGCGCCTGCGCCCGCACCCCGGTGCCGCCAGGATGAATATCGTCTTCGCTCAGTTCCGGCAACAGACGCCTGAGAGCCCTGGTGAAGGCTGTCTTGCTCCAGGAGCGATAAGCTTCGTCAAAGCCGCTCCTCCAGTACTTCCTGGCCATTTTCCAGAAGCCCATAAACGCGAGCGTAGTTGCCATGTCGCGCAGGCTGAAGGAGAGCCGGGAATAGCCTTCGCGCTTGCATGAGAGCACGGCATTCGGTCCGGCTTCAGTTCCCCCGTGAATGCTCCTGGTGAAATGCACGCCCAGAAATGGGAAGCGCGGATCCGGCACAGGGTAGATGAGGGATCGAACCAGATTCTGCTTCGAGGGATTGAGTTCGTAATACTCACCGCGGAAGGGAATGATGCGAAGCCCCAGCTCGGCGCCGGCCAGCTTTGCCACTCGATCACTGAAGAGCCCTGCGCAGTTAATGGCGTAACGGGCATGAACCGTAGCCCGCGGCGTTTCCAAGACAACTTCGCCACTGCTGCGTGCGATCTTCTGGACCTCTGCTTTCATCAGAAGCTGTCCGCCTGCCGCGCGTATGAGCTCTGCGTATTTTTCGGCCACCATGCGATAGTCCGTGATGCCAGTGCCGGGGACGTGGATACCGCGAATTCCGGAAGCATGGGGCTCCAGTTCCCGGATCTGTTCGGGCGTCAACTCGCGCAGGCCTGGTACCCCGTTTGCGTTGCCCCGTCGCAATAACTCTTCCAAGGCAGGCAACTCGCTTTCCTCCGTGGCAACGATGACCTTGCCGCAGATGGAATGTGGAATCCCGTGGTCTTTGCAGAACTGTGTGATGGCCGAGGCCCCCTCGACGCACAGGCGCGCCTTGAGAGAACCCGGTTTGTAATAGAGTCCGGAGTGAATCACTCCGCTGTTATGGCTTGACTGGTGAAGGGCGACCTCGGATTCCTTCTCGAGGACCGCGACCTGCAGATTTCCATGCCTGCTGACGAGTTCCAATGCGACGGCAAGACCTACAATCCCGCCCCCGATAACGGCGATGTCGCATCGTATGATCACCTGTTATCACTCCCAATTATCGGCGATGGCGTTTCTCGTCTCCTCGACGCCAGTTTGCCAAAGAGCCAGCATCACCTCATCCGGCTTTTGGTACTCCCCGGCGAAGTTTCCGTCGCCGAGGTATTCGCGCACGCGCTGGGGTGACATCGAATGCATCCTGGATACGTCGATCGGTGGTTTCTGTTGCCGCGGGCTCATCACGCCTGCGAGTCGCGTCCACGGGAAATTCTCCATCCATGAGGCGTGCGATGCGACCGGATCAATTTCCAGCACCCTGGCCCAGGTGGCAGGAGCATTCCACCAGTTGTGAAATTTCACATGGATTTTCGGATTCGCGCGCATGCACTCTTCGACGACGGCCTGTCCCGGTGCATTGCCGCCGTGGCCGTTCACCACGACGATGCGCTGAAAGCCGTGCGTCGCAAGACTATCGATGACCTCTCGCAGCACCCGTGCGTGGGTTTCCACCGTCAGAGTCACGGTTCCCGGGTACGCCATGAAATACGGCGTGATGCCATACGGAAGGCCCGGAAACACCGGGACGCCCAGCGGCTCAGCCGCTTCCAGGGCGACGCGTTCCGACAAGATGTGATCGGTGCACAGGCTCAGCCCGCAGTGCTGCTCCGTACTGCCGATGGGAAGAACAGCACGGTCGTCGTGCCTGAGGTAGTCCTCGACTTGCTGCCAGTTCATCTCGCTGATCTTCACATCCGCCCCTGTTTGCTGCCTGGTTGGTAGTGCATCACCGCCCTGCGCCGTCTCCTCAAGCGCAATGCTGACCTACTCTCGCTCGTTTTGCTATAGATTTCAAGGACAGGCTGATATCCTCGTCGTCTCGATCACAGTGATGCAAAGTTCCGACACAGCGGCTGAGCGCCATCCACGGAAAGCGTTCCTCGTCCTCTTCTTTGTCGAGATATGGGAGCGCTTTGGGTACTACGGCATGGCCTCCATCATGGTGTTGTACATGGTGGAGCGTCTTGGCATGGCCGACGCGCGGGCTGACATCATCTGGGGCGCATTCTCAGGCCTGGTCTATTCGACGCCGATGCTCGGCGGTTACATCGGCGATCATGTACTCGGCGCGCGCCGGACGCTGGTGCTGGGAGCGACGACGCTGGCCCTGGGATACGTCGCTCTCTCGATTCCCCTCAGCGGGACATTCTTTCCTGCGATGGGCCTCATCGCACTCGGCAACGGGCTGTTCAAGGTGAATCCAAACAACCTGGTTTCCCGCCTGTATGAAGGAGAGCATTCGAAGCTCGACATTCTGTTCACGATTTATTACATGTCGCTCAATATCGGGTCTTTTGTTTCGATTCTGCTCACTCCGTGGATCAAGGATCATTCGGATTGGATGGTGAAGTTCGGCCCGCTCCGTTTCGATAGCTGGCATCTTGCCTTTGGGCTCAGTGCGATCGGATTGACGTTCGGAGTGCTGAGTTTCGGCGCATTTCGCAGGTTTGTCAGTCCTTACGGCACCGCTCCTGACTTCAAGAGGCTGCACTGGCCGCGAGTCAGCGCCGTGTTTGCGACGTCGCTGTTCCTTGTATTTTTCCTTGGCGAGGTGATCCGTTCCCGGTCGGCGGCGCTGGCAGTGGTTGGCACCTTCATGGCCCTGATGGTCTACATATTTGTTCACCTGCTTCTGACGGTGCAGCGCCATGAGCGCAGGCGCATGGTCGCCTGCATCGTCTTCACCGTGATGTCGATCATCTGGGCCGTGTATAACCAGCAGATTTATACGTCCTTGACGCTTTTCGCCTTGCGCAACGTACAGCACAACATTCTGGCTGTTCAGGTTTCGCCGGCGCAGTTTCAGGATCTGAACCAATTCTGGCTGGTCGTGCTGGCGCTGCCGCTCGCGTGGTTCTACGGCCGCATGGCAAAATCGCCGCGCGGCGATTTCTCGATGGCGACAAAGTACGCGGCGGGATTCTATCTGCTGGCGCTGGGATTCTTTTTGTATGCGGGCAGCGGATTCGCAGCACGGAATGGAGTCGTTTCCTCATGGTGGCTCGTCGCCGGATATGCCGCGCAGTCGCTGAGTGAACTGTTGATCAGCGCGCTGGGATTTTCCATGGTGTCGCAGCTATTGCCCGAGCGCTCCCGGGGAGTGATGATGGGCGCCTGGTTTCTCGGCATGGGCGTTGGAATGTACGCCGGCGGCGCGATTGCAAGCCTCGCAAGCGTTCCAGCCGGTGTCACGAGCGCCATGGCCACGCTTCCGTTCTACACTCGAGTCTTCGCGTGGCTTGGAGTGGGAGCTTTGGCATCAGCCATCGTCGCGACCGCGATGATCCCATGGCTGAAGCGGCTGATGGACTGGGACGCCGACGCCACACATCTCGCCCATCGTCCGGCCTCCACCTGAAGCATATCTGCCGCAAGTTGCAGCTTATGTGGCGAGCTACACGAGCTGCTGTTTTTTAGATGTCGAGGTTTTTGACATCGAGGGCGTTGTCTTCGATGAATTTGCGGCGAGCTTCGACGTCTTCGCCCATCAGGGTGCTGAAGATGGTTTCGGTTTCGGCGATGTCTTCGAGCTTGACCTGGAGCAGGGTGCGGCGTTCGGGATCCATGGTGGTTTCCCAGAGCTGCGAAGAGGTCATTTCGCCGAGGCCCTTGTAGCGTTGCACCTGGTACTCGCGGCGGCCCTGTTCGATGACGTACTCGAAGAGCTCCTGCGCGGTCAGCTTGGTGACCGGTTCAGCAGCGGCGCGGCTGGTGCGGCGTGCGGCGGGTTTGTCTGATTCGGACTCTGACTCGGCGCTCTCGGCGTCTGTATCTTCCGGATCGGCCTTTGCAGCGGCGACTTTAGGGGCGTACTCGACGACGAAGGGCGGCTGAAGCTGCTCGCGGATCAATGCGAACTTGGCGAGCAGCTGGCGGGTCTCGGGCGAGGCGGCCAGCGTCCAGTCGATGCGGCGTTCGGCGCCCTGCGCGTCGATGAAGGAGAGTGACCAAGTTTCGTGCTCTTCGTCGTAGGCGGGGGCATGCAGTGCCTTGAACTGGTAGCTGCGCTGAATTTTCTCGAGTTCGGAGTGCAGCTCCACGAGTTTGGCTGGTGCCGTGCCGGCGGGACCCTCAAAGTCAGAGCGCTTGGCGGGTTCTTTGCCCTCGTGCGCGAAGAGGCGCGCGAAGAGGCCGGTGACTTCGTCATTGCGGAGGCGCTTGTTGACCTTCTCAAAGAAGCCGAGGTAGTCGTTGAGCTGGCTCATGAATTTGGTGAGCGCGGAGCCTTCGAGCGATGCGCCGCCGGCGCCGTAGCGGACGATCATGCCGTCAGAGGCGCGCTTGACCATGACGCGGACGAATTCGCGCTCGTCTTTGATGTACTGCTCGAACTTGCCCTTCTTGATTTTGAAGAGCGGCGGCTGGGCGATATAGACGTGGCCGCGGCGGATCAGCTCCGTCATGTGGCGGAAGAAGAAGGTGAGGAGCAGGGTGCGGATGTGCGAGCCGTCGACGTCGGCGTCGGTCATGAGGATGATACGGCCGTAGCGCAGCTTGCTGGGGTCGAAGTCTTCTTTGCCGATGCCGCAGCCGAGGGCGGTGATCATGGCGCGGATTTCTTCGTGGCCGAGCATTTTGTCGTAGCGGGCTTTTTCGACGTTGAGGATTTTGCCCTTGAGGGGCAGGATGGCCTGGAAGCGGCGATCGCGTCCCTGCTTGGCGGTGCCGCCCGCGGACTCACCCTCGACGAGGTAGAGCTCGCAGCGGTCGGGCTGGCGCTCGGAGCAGTCGGCGAGTTTTCCGGGCAGGCCGCCGCCGTCGAGCGCGCCCTTGCGGCGAGTGAGGTCGCGGGCTTTGCGTGCGGCCTCGCGGGCGCGTGCGGCTTCAATAGCCTTGTTGATGATGCGCCTGGCGACGGGAGGGTTCTGCTCGAGGAACATGCCGAGCTTTTCATTGACGAGCGCCTGGACGGTGCCGGCAATGTCAGAGTTGAGCTTGCCCTTGGTCTGGCCCTCAAACTGGGGCTGCGGCAGCTTGACGCTGATGACGGCGACCAGGCCCTCGCGCACGTCGTCGCCGGAGAGGTTTTCCTTGACGTCTTTGAAGAGGCCAAGTTGCTGGCCGGCTGAGTTGATGGTGCGGGTGAGCGCGGTCTTGAATCCGGAGAGGTGGGTGCCGCCGTCGACGGTGTTGATGTTGTTGGCGAAGCAGAAGACAGTTTCGGAGTAGCTGTCGTTGTACTGGAGAGCGATCTCCATATCGACGCCGTCGCGGAGGCCTTCCATGACGATGGGCTTGTCGTGGAGGACCTGCTTGCCCTTGTTGATGTGCTTGATGAACTCGGCAATACCGCCGGCATACTTGAAGTCGGCGCGCTTGGGGGCACCGGTCTTGGGGTCAGTGGTGCGTTCGTCGGTGAGCGAGATGGCCAGGCCCTTGTTCAGGAAGGCGAGCTCGCGCAGGCGCTGGGCGAGCGTGTCGTAGTTGTACTCGGTGACGGTGAAGATGGACTTGTCGGGCAGGAAGTGAACCTTGGTGCCGCGCTTTTTGGAGGTGCCGGACTGGCGGAGCTTACTGACGGGCGCGCCCTTGGAGTATTCCTGCTCCCAGGTATGGCCGTCGCGCCAGATTTCGACGTCGAACTCTTCGCTGAGGGCGTTGACGCAGGAAACGCCGACGCCGTGCAGGCCGCCGGAAACCTTGTAGGTGGAGGAGTCAAATTTGCCGCCGGCGTGAAGTTTGGTAAGCACGACCTGGACGGCGGGCATTTTCTCGCCGGTATCGAGGGTTTTCTCGTCGACGGGGATGCCGCGGCCATCGTCGACAACAGTGATGGAGTTGTCGACGTGGATGGTGACTTCAATGTGAGTTGCGTATCCGGCGAGCGCTTCGTCGACGGAGTTGTCCACCACTTCATAGACGAGATGATGCAGGCCCATTTCCCCGGTGGAGCCGATGTACATGGCGGGGCGAAGACGCACGGCCTCGAGGCCTTCCAGCACCTTGATATTTTCGCTGGTATAGGTGGCTTGGTCGGGGTTTCCGGGAAGAATCGTCTCAGTGGTAGGGGAAAGCTCTTTGGTGGACATGCCGCTCCGATAACCGAGGGCTCAAGGCACTCTTCTCGCAGCAATAAATGATTGAAAGAAAAGAGTTTTTTCGCCCCGCAATTCTATTTGATTATAGCATGCTGGGGCATGGGAGGGGGTGTGGAATCGGGGGTGGTGCGGGGCTGGGCCGAGGGGGTATCTCGGGTAACAAAACTGTTGTTTACTTAATAAATAAAAACCGAGAACTGGACACACGACTTTAAAAGTATAAACTCAATTTTGTCAGAAGTCATCAACACTTAAGTTGCAGAAGAAAAAGGGGAACCTACTTATGAAACTTGCCATTCGCGCTCTCGTTCTCGGCATCGCTGTTTCCGGCCTCGCTGCCAGTGCTCTTACCGCTCACATGGGCAACAATTCCGCCATGGTAAACAGCCACATGACCGCAATGGCGAGCCAGCAGGTGGTGGGTGCATCTCCCATGCCACTCTGCATTCCGAGCTGCGGAATTCAGTCCGGCATGCATCGGTAGGATTACTTTCGTACCACAATAGTTGTACAAAGTAAGTTTTCTCTCATTTTCCTTATTGTGACAGCGGTCCAGCTGGGGTATCCTCATGTGGCAACTTGAGGTGAAGCTCCATGCTGACCGCTGAACACTTTTTGGTTTACGCCGAACCATTTCTGGACCTGGTTGTACTCGTCGCTTTCCTGAAGGCTGGACTGGGCCGCCGTCTGCCCGCGACCCGCAACTACCTTGGATTGCGTGTCGGCTCCGCATTCCTGCTGAACAGCATGCTGGAGATCCAACATTTGTTCCCGATTGCGAAGGTCACGCAGTGCTACCTGTACTTTTACACGTACTGGACCCTCTATTTGATCGGCGCAGTGCTGATCTTCTTTGTAATCCGTGAAGTGTACAGCGAACTCATGCGGCCTGTACCGCAGTTGCGCAGGCTGGGACTGGTGGTGTTCCGCTGGGTGCTTGCGATTTCGTGCATCATTGCCGGCATTATCGCTGTCAGCGCAGGAATGACGCCGATGCACACTTTTGCGCAGAGGCTCGTCTACACGGCGGAACTCTGTCTGCATTCCGTTTCTGTGCTTGAGCTTTGCCTCCTGGCATTCATCGCTCTGACGATCCATAGCCTGGGCCGCTCCTTCCGCAGTCCGTTGTTTGGAATCGCGCTTGGTCTCGGCATTCAAGCTGCGTCGGACTTTCTGATTGCTGCGGTCGTTCAATGGCAGCACGCCCAAATCTGGTCGTTTGCCAACCTGCTATCGGAAGCGCTGACCGCCGTTGTGCTCATGACCTGGGCAACCTATTTCCTGCTGCCGCAACGGCAGGAGGAGTGTGGCGTGATCACGGTGCCGACGCCGTCCCCGCTGATCCGGTGGAACGATGTTGCCCAAGCGCTTGGCCACGGTTCACCGCGCGTCGCAGCGGGCGTGTCCACGGGGTTCTTCCTGCAGGATGTGGAACGGGTAGTCGATCGCGTGCTGGCCCGGAACCAGTTTACGGAACCGAAGACCACTTCCAAGGTCAGCTAGTTCATTCTGAATTCCTTCAGCCGGTGCGGTAGATGTCGCACCGGCTGAATTGTTTCCATAGCATTGCACGGGAGAACGAATGCTGCACGCGATGAACACGCTGAGTATGGCTTGCATGGTGGAACCGATCTTGTGGTTCCTGGCGCTGTTCAGCTACTCGCATTTCAGCTCGAAGATGCATTTCTTTTCGTTCCGCCTGTACCTGGCTGCGCAGTTGGCAGTATCCGCCCTGTCTGTGCCGGTGCTTTTTCTCTTTCTCTCATCGCATGGACCGGCGGCGAACCGGCTCATGGTTCTTTACACGCAGATCTTCTGGAGCGGGTCAGTGCTTGCGGGAATGATTGCTCTCGCGGTTCTTCGTGGGATTCTGAAGCGGTTTCTCGCATCGCTGGTGGGGCTGCAACGGGTGGCGCTGGTTACCTTCCAATGGCTGCTGGTGGTGGCATTTTTTGTGATTCTGGACCGCATGCTGGCGGATTCGGGGCACGCAACGCTGGAGAATGAACTGGCCATCCTCTCTTACGGAATCAGCCTGACGCAGCTCGTTCTGCTGGCGTTGCTGATGCCATTCACGTTCATTGTGCGGAGGTCGCTGCGGTCCCATCTGCAGGATTTGATGATGGGCCTGGCCATGCTGGCGACTTCAAACAGCGTGCTCGGTATTTTCTTCCATGCCGAGGGGGCGCTTGGTTCGGGTGCTGCCGCCGTGACGGGCCATGTTGTCCTGGTGACGACGCTGATCTTCTGGATTTGCTGCTTTGTTACGGAAGAGAAGGCGGAGCATCCGAGGATGCTTCCGATTGATTCGAAGCTGGTTCGCTGGAGCGAGAAGCTGAGACTACTGGATCGCAGCTCAGCTCCGGCAGAGCGCGGCCGGTAGCTGCGGCAGGGAAGGGAGACAGGAAAGCCAGACCGAGAGGTCTGGCTTTTGTTCCTGAAAGAATGCGTGGGACCGCCCAGGATTCCCCTTGAGGGCGTTATTGGGCGTCAGCTGGCTCCACGGCCACGAAACGGCCGGTACGACCGCGATCGACGAACTTTACGTGACCGTCAATCTTGGCGAAGAGGGTGTCGTCGCTGCCGCGGCCGACGTTGAGGCCGGGCTTGATGCGGGTGCCGCGCTGGCGGACGATGATGGAGCCTCCGGTGACGAACTGGCCGCCAAAGGCCTTGACGCCGAGCCGCTGCGCATTGGAGTCGCGACCGTTTTTAGAACTTCCTAATCCTTTTTTATGTGCCATGGTGTGTTCCCTGGGCCGGCGTAAAAGCCGGCAGAATTTTTATGCCCGGTAAGAGTTGCCGTCGACCTGAATCTCGTTGATCCGGATCTGGGTGTAGTCCTGACGGTGCCCCTGCAGCTTCTTGTATTGCTTCTTCCGCTTGTAGTGGAAGACGAGAATTTTGTCGGCGCGGCCTTCGCCTTCGACCGTGGCGAGCACCTTGGCCGAAGCGGGCTTGGTGACCGAGCCCGCCTCACCGGAGAATGCCAGAACGTCGCTGAACTCGATCTGGCCGTCCTGATTGGCGGAAACGGTTTCGACCTTCAGGACGTCGCCGGGGGCGACGCGATACTGTTTGCCGCCAGTGCGGATGACAGCGTACATGATTCCTCCCGCGCTCCACATGGGGCGCGCAATAAGATTCTTTGATGGCAAGCTGACGTCGGACGGGGTGTGCGTTTCGAGGAAGCGCGCAAACTGCCGGTCCGCTGGCTCCGTAACAGAACGGAGACTTCCGGGCAGAACTGCCAAACTACTTAAGTCTAATTGGGTGTTTCGGTGCGGTCAATGCGGAAACGAAGCGGAGGGGTGGAATTCCTGGGGCGTGCTGCCTGGAAGCTGCTTTGGGGCGGGGATTGCGCAGGCGGGCCGGGCGGGCGGAGAATCGGAGTCACCGCGCAGGCGAGTGTAAACTCGGGCGCGAATGCGGCGTCTATTCAACCGTATGGAAGGAATCGTAGGGGTGGATTACTCGACGGTGGCCTGGAAGGCGGGCATCGCGGAGATGGATGACTTCGACGAGGTGGTGCGGCTGTATCGGCCGCGCATCTTCCGCTACCTGATTGCCACGTTGCGGGACCGGGACCTGGCGGAGTCGCTGACGCAGGATTGCTTCCTGAAGGCGTGGAATGCGCGGCACCAGTTTCGGGGCGATTCCAGCCTGATGACGTGGCTGACGCGGATCGCGGTGAACCTGG
This sequence comes from Acidobacteriota bacterium, assembly GCA_021810735.1. The sequence goes on along the minus strand of JAJZIF010000033.1, from coordinate 3,263 downwards.
CGCGCGACCACGCGCGGAGCCAGCGGATGCGGTTCTGGCAGAAGGCGCGGGCGGAAGATATTGATCCGGCCGATATTGGGGACTGGCTGGCGGATGAGCGGAGTTCGCCGGAGCAATCGTTGCTGGCGCGGGAGCAGGCCGGCACGGTATGGGAAGCGGTGAAGGCGCTGTCTCCCAACCAGAGGACAGTTTTTCTGTTGCGGTTTGTCGAGGAAATGGAGCTGCCGCAAATCGCTGTTGCGACGGGAATGAATGAGAACACGGTGAAATCGCACCTGTACCGGGCGCTGCGCGCGGTACGCGAGAAGGTAGGGACGCGAGTATGAACAGGCAGGAACAAGACCGCAGGATGGTGGCGATTGAGGAGATGGAGAGGGAACTGGCCCAGCCGCTGGGCTGTTATCGCGAGGCGGTGACGGCGCTGGCAGAACGGGAGATGGCGCGCACGGCGCGAATTGTGATGCCGGCGGAGAAGACAACTGGTTGGCGCCCGGTGTGGGCGTATGCGTGGGCTCCGGCCGGGCTGCTGCTGCTGTTGCTGGTGGTGGGGCTGGCGAAATCGAACCATGCGGTTGTGCAATCCGCGGCAACGAATGAGCCGGTCGTAGCGCGGGTGGAAGCGGCTCCGACGCCCCAGCATGTGAGCGACGACGCCCTGATGACTGAGATTGACGAGGACCTGAACCAGAATGCTCCGACGCCGCTGGCGCCGCTGGAGGTCTCGACTACAAGTAAAACCCACACAAACACGACCCAAGTGGAGGACACCTATGGTGTGGAACCTTAAGAGAATCTGGCTGCCGGCAGTGATGGCGGCGCTGATGATACCGGCATGCGCCCCGGCAATGGCGCAAATGGGGCATCCGCCCAGACCGCCGATGGAGCGGGAATTCCATATGCATTTCGGGCGCTGGTGGGATAACCCCCATGTGGCCGAGAAACTGGGATTGACGGCCGATCAGCAGAAGAAGATGAACCAGATTTTCCAGAACCATAAGCTGAAGCTGATCGATCTGCATGCCAACCTGCACAAGCAGGAAGCGATTCTGGGTCCGCTGATCGGGGCCGATAACCCGAATGAGAGCCAGATTCTGGCTCAGATCGACGTGGTGGCCCAGGCGAGGGCAAATCTGGAGAAGGAATTTGCGCGGATGCTGCTGGGGATTCGCCGCCAACTGACGCCCGAGCAGTGGCAGAAACTGAAGGTGATGTATCACGAGCGGATGGAACGGATGAAACACCGCTGGCACCACCATGGTGCGGAGGGTCCGCATGGGCCGATGCCGCCGCCACCGCCGTCGGGTGGTGGGCAGGCACCGCCTCCGCCGCAAATGTAAGTGGGTGGCGGTTATGAGAGGCAGAGGGGAGCGATGCAAGGTCGCTCCCCCGTTCTTTTTGGGGCCAGCGAGGGGGTGAGGCTTTTAAGAATTCTGGCAGCCCCCATCCATTTTGTGTATAAGTTATTGATTCTATGTGGACGAGCGGGTGTGAGAATCGAGGGATCCCTGTTGGTTTTGCGGGGAAGTTGCTGATTCCAAGGGGTAGACCAGGGTTTTACCAGGCCCTCCGAGCATGAAGACAAGAAGCGACCGCTTCGTCTGCTTTGTTATTTCCCGCTATTTCAGAGTAGCAATTTTGGGGGTAATTTCCGGCAGGAATGGCCGTCCGGGCGGGCAGCGATTCGCTTTTCGAGCGCGCATGGAAAAGCTCCCGCAGGTGGCGGGAGCCCGATGGTGAAATCTGGTAAAGATCAGGCGGTGGCAAGCGCCTTGATGCGGGCGTTGAGGCGGCTCTTGTAGCGCGAAGCAGTGTTGGCGTGGAGGACGCCCTTCTGGACGCTCTTGTCGAGGGCCGAGGCGGTTGCCTTGTACTGCTCCTGCGCGGCCTTGAGGTCGCCCTTCTGGATGGCCTCGCGCATGGCGCGGAGGGAGGTGCGGACGCGGCTCTTGTTGGCGCGATTCACCACAGTCTTGCGTTCGGTCTGACGGGCTCGCTTGAGCGAGGAAACATGATTGGCCATGGTGCTTAGGAGATCCTTCAATCGTTGCTGAAATGGGATGCAGACAGAAGGCACAATTCGACCGCATCCGCTGCAAAGTATAAGTTTACGGGGAAATGCGGGGGTGGGTCAATATCGGGGTGCTGGCCGCACGGGCGTCCGCGCGCGTTGCACGCTTGGTTTCGGAGTGCCCGGCTACGACGTGTGTTCGTTGACTGTTGAGGAAAGAGTGAGACAAGCTGTGGTACCGACGATTTCTTGAGATCCGGGGCATTGGTTGATGGTATTCCCTGGTAGATTGGCGGATGCGTGAAGAAGGTGCTGTGGGCGGCGGTTCTCATTTGCTTGCCGGGGGCTTATGCGCAGCGGGCGTGGGTGATGCCGAAGCTGCATGAGATTCCGTGGACGCAGACAATTGGTAGCGGCAAGGTGCATCTTTCGGCGGCGGAAACGGCGCTTTTGAAGCGCGCCTCTAGAGGGGTTATTGCGGCGTGCGTGAAAGACCCAGGGCCATGGGATCCAAGAACGGCCAGCGGCTTGTTTGAGCACCTAAGGGTGGAACGAGTGGAGATTGCGCCCGATGGTCAGAAGGCTTTGCTGGTGCAGGGGAATGGGATGTGCATGTGCGGCGCGGTTGGGAATTGTTCTTTCTGGCTGCTGAGCGGGGGAAAGTCGCCGCGGGTTCTGCTTAGCGCGGTCGGCATTGAGATGTTTGAGATCAGGAAGTCGAGAATGGGCGGTTATTTTGATCTCATGCTCGCTTCTCATGATTCGGCTTCGGAGCTTTTCCTGCAGCGCTTCCGATTCCGCCGATCAAAATATGAGAATGATGGATGCGCGCTGCTTGATTATGCCGATCCGGTGGGACGTGTTTATCCGGAGCCGAGAATAACGCCTGCGCCTTGCGGGTAGGGATGTCAGGTTGGGGAGCGGACGAAAATGTTCCGGGCGCGAAGATAACGCGATCAAAAAGGCAACCGCAGGTCCTTCGACTTCGCTCCCTTTGGTCGCTTCGCTCAGGATGACAACATCTTTTCAAGTTCGAGATGTGAGTGCCTGCAAGGGGTCTGGCGCGCATGGAGCGCGCCAGACTTCTCTCAAAGTGGCAGTCCGTTCTTTTGACCGCAGATACCTCTGGGGCATGTTGAGGTGGCAGCCCGACAACAGCCCGGTCAGCCGCGGAGGCTGATGGGTGGGTGTTCGATGGCGGAGAGTTGTCGGAAGGCGTCGTCGGGCAGTTCGAGGACGGTGGTGGCGAGGTTCT
>JAJZIF010000617.1 GCA_021810735.1 Acidobacteriota bacterium | reverse complement strand
CAGACCGTGGGCCTCTACAATTCCGGATCGAGGGGAGCCTCGGCGTTCTTCAGTCAGCGCGTAGCCCGGCCTCAGTACTTCGGGGCGCAATGGAGTTACATGGAGTACCTCGCCTACCCAAAGCCATCGACGCAAACGGTGCAGACGCACACGCTGCTCGCATACTATTCGCTGTCTTCCGAGCGTGGCGCGCTGCTGTCGGTCGCGGCGGGTCCGGAGTCCTACCGAATCACCGACTCGGCGGCTTCCTCGGTGAAGGTGTCGTGGAGCCCTTACGTGTCGGCCTCCATGGGCTGGCATGCACCTCGTGCCAGCGCCATCCTCACCTATAGCCACACGATCACCGGCGGCGGCGGCATGCTGGGTGTATTCGCCAACGATAACGCCGCGCTCGCGACACGCTGGCAAATGCTGCGGACATGGACTGCCGGCATCAGCGGAGCCTACGCCATGGGTCACAATCCGGAACCCTCTGTGAGAAACAGCATTCGGGGCGGCCATTCAATATTTGGAAGCGCCGTGCTGGACCATGCGATCAACCCCCACCTGTCCGTCCTGCTTGAATACGACCGCTCGCACCAGGCCTATGAAGGCATTCCCTCCATCGCCGCCAATCCGGACAGCAACCGCGGAATGGCATCGCTCGTCTGGCACTTCACTCGCTCCCTGGGATACTAGCTATGTCTGAAGAATTTGCCGAAGAAAAGGCAACGCAATTCGATCCTGGACGCTGGATCGATCTCGCCAAGCGCCGCCATTTGCAGTTCCTCATCCCCCTGCTCGTCGGATGGCTGGCGGTCTGGGGTCTTTCCTGGTTTCTCCCGGTGCGCTACAAGTCGACCACGCTCATTCTGGTGCAGGGACCCACGATGCCGAAGAATTACGTGGTCCCGAACATCACCGATGATCTGCAGGAGCAGCTCCAGACCATCCAGCAGCAGATTCTGAGCAGGACTCGTCTCCTTACCATCATCCGCAAGTTCGACCTCTATCGCGACCCGCAGCATCCGATGACGCAGGATCAGCAGATCAAACGCATGCGCAGCGATATCGGCAAGATCGAACTGGTTCGCTCGCCCAACAATCAGATCACGGCCTTCAGGGTTTCCTATTCCGCGCCGACGCCCAAGGTGGCGCAGGAAATCACCGGTGAGCTGACAAATCTCTTCATTACCGCAAACCTGATCGAGCGGCAGAAGCAATCGGAGCAGACCACCACGTTCATCGAAAAACAGCTGGATCAGGCGCGCAAAAGTCTCGCGCAGCAGGACCTGACCGTGCGTGAGTTCGAATCCGCCCATCAGAGCGAACTGCCCACCCAGCAGGCCAGCAATCTGCAGATCCTCAGCGGATTGCAGGCGCAGTTGCAGAGTGAGCAGGATTCGCTCAATGCCGCAAAGCAGCAGCGCGCCTATTATGAGTCGCTCATTGCCCAGTATCGCTCCAGCCATCCGGAAGAAGAGGCGTCGGCGCAGGGATCCAACAGCTTAGAGGCCATGGACAAGCAGATCGCGGTGCTTCGCGTTCAGTTGGCCGATTTGAGCGCGCGGTACACGAGCAGCTATCCGGCGGTAGAAACCGTCAAGGCACAACTTGCGGCGGCGGAACAACAGCGGAAGGGCATCGTTGCCCGGCAGGAGGCAGCCGCCGCATCGCAGAAATCGGACAACCTCAGCAATGCGGCGTCCGGCGATTCCGCGGCGCTGCTGCAGCTGAAGGGGCAGCTCAAGTCGAGTCAGATCGACATCGCCGGCCGCGAAAGATCCATTGAGAGCCTCTCCGCGCGAATCGGCACGTACCAGGCTCGCCTGAACGCCGCGCCCACGGTCCAGCAGCAGCTTGCTGATCTGACCCGCGGATACCAGCAGTCGCAGGCCAACTATAACGACCTGCTCAAGAAAGAAACGGACTCGAAAATGGCCACGAGAATGGAGCAGTTGCAGCAGGGGCAGCGCTTTACGCTGCTCGACCCTCCCAGCCTTCCTTCGCGGCCGGACTCACCCAACCGCCTGAAGTTCTGCGGATTTGGAATCGCGGCTGGCCTGTTGCTCGGAATTGTGGTGGTCGGCATCCTCGAATTTGCAGACGACCGCCTGCGCAGCAACAAGGAAATTGAAGACATGATTCTTCCAGCCAACATTATGACGGAGGTGCCGGAAGTGATGAGCGCAAGCGACGCAGAGCAGAAGAGGCGCACGACCTTTGTAGGGTGGTCGGTTGCCACCGCTGTTTTTCTCATCATCTTTGCCGGCTCGGTAGTCAGCTACCTTCACGCCTGAAGCAGACCTGGACCATGTATAAGAGCTTCTTCCATCTCGCCCGCAATCCCTTTGACCTCACCCCGAATCCGGAAAGCTTTGTTGCGACCCGCCGTCACAACGAAGCGCTGGCTGCCCTCTATTACGCCATCCGGCAGCACCGGGGATTCGTGGTGGTCACCGGAGAAGTTGGCACGGGAAAGACGATGTTGCTTCGCTGCCTTTTGAACCTGCTCAAAGACAGCCAGGATGTCTCCTACGCTTACCTGTTCAACAGCCGCCTGTCGCCCACCGAATTCCTGCAATACACGCTGGCCGACTTCGGAATCCGCGCGTTCGACCGCAACAAGAGCGAGATCCTCTTCACCTTCGGACAGTTCCTGATCGAACGGGCGGCAAAGGGGCAGACTACCGTCCTGATTGTG
>JAJZIF010000616.1 GCA_021810735.1 Acidobacteriota bacterium | reverse complement strand
CTTCCCGGCAACCCAGTTTCCGCCATGGTAACGTTCCGCCTCTTTGTCCAACCCGTATTGGCCGCCATGTCCGGGGAGCAACGCTGGCAACCGAACATGGCTCTGGCAAGGCTTGCAGCCGACCTGCGAGTGAAGCCTGGTCTCACCCGCTTTCTTCCCGCCCATCTGGATACCTCGCAACCAGTCGCAACCGTAACCGCTGTCCGGACCCAGGGTTCCGGCGACCTCGCCGCGAACGCGCGCGCAAACTGTTACGTGATCGTCCCTGACAATTGCGACGTTCTCGCAACAGACCAGATCGTGCAAGTGCTTCTGCGCTAGATATCCTGCTACGCTGTTGGTCATGAGCAAGCTTTCCCATTACGACTCCGCAGGACATGCGCGCATGGTGGACATCGGCGCGAAATCGATCACGCAGCGCCACGCGGAAGCAACAGCGCTGGTCGAGCTTTCCGCTGCCGTGCTGGCCGCTCTGCCCGCCAATCCCAAAGGCAACCCGCTGGAAGTCGCGCGCTTCGCTGGCATCCAGGCCGCAAAACGCACCGCCGATCTCATCCCGATGTGCCATCCGCTTCCGCTCACCTTCGTGGACGTCCTTACCGAGGTCCAATCCAATGGCGTCTTCATTCGCGCCACGGCGGCGACCGAAGGGCGCACTGGCGTGGAAATGGAGGCCATGGTGGCAGCCTCCGTTGCCGCTTTGACCATCTATGACATGTGTAAGGCCATGGATAAAGGGATTGTGATTCGAGAGGTTGCGTTGCAGCGAAAATCTGGCGGTAAGAGCGGCGACTACCAGAGGACTTCTGCATAGCGGAACCACTCGGGCACTTCTTCACATCGGGGACACTGTATCGCCGGGGGTTTAAGAATGCAGGAAATCGCTTCTTTGTTGCATATTGTTGCGCCGCCCATTGTACCGATATTGCCCGTAATTGGGCGCCATGTGCATAAACTGGTGCTCGGTTCTTTCGTCCTTAGCGGAGCCCTGCTTGCCAGCTTCGTCGTTTACTCGCTGGTCTTTCGCTTTGTACTTCGCAAGACCGTCGCGCCCGACCACCCCAGCATACTGCGCCGCTTCCGCAAGCCTGCGCTGTGCCTGTTCCTGATCGCTGCTACCATGCTGGCGATTCCCGCCTTTGGCATCTCCGAGTATTTCAACGACACCGCCGAGCATGCGCTTCATATTTGCTTCATCCTTTGCATGGCGTGGCTGCTGATCGCTGCCGTCTACGCCGTGGAAGACATTCTGATGCGCCGTTACGACATGCACGCGGCCGATAACCTGCGGGCGCGGCGCATCCGCACGCAAATGACCGTGATGCGGCGACTTGCAATAGGCTTCATCGGCCTGCTGGCCATTGGACTGATCCTCTACACGTTCAACAACACGCGGATGTGGCAATACGGCGCCGGACTGCTGGCCTCCGCTGGTCTGGCATCGCTGGCACTGGCGGCGGCCGCCAAGTCCACCGTCTCGAATCTGCTGGCCGGCATTCAGATCGCCTTTACCGAGCCGATCCGACTCGACGACGTGGTGATCGTCGAAGGGCAGTGGGGCCGCATCGAAGAAATTACCGCCGCATACGTGGTGGTGTGTATCTGGAATCTGCAACGGCTCATCGTGCCGCTCAGCTATTTCATCGACCATCCCTTTCAGAACTGGACCCGCACCTCCGCCAACCTGATGGGCACTTTTTATCTCTACGCCGACTACACCTGCCCCATTGCGCCCTTGCGACAGGAACTCACCCGTATTCTGAAGACTACGAATCTCTGGGATGGCAAGGTAGATGTGTTGCAGGTGACGGAATTTACTCCGCAGGCCATGCAGATTCGCGCGTTGATGAGCGCCGGTGACTCCGGCAAGCTATGGGACCTGCGCTGTTATGTTCGCGAACAGATGATCGCCTTCCTGCAGAAGAATTATCCGCAGTGCCTGCCGAAGCAGCGCATCGCCGAGCTGCAGAACGCGCCCTGGGAGCAGGTGAACGAACACCTGCAGCACTCGCCGGAACCGAGTCCTGCGCAGAATGCATAAGGCGATCGAGACATGGGCTAGCGGGAGTTTACTGCGAAGCGAGAGGTTCTTCCTGAGCGAGTGAATCTAAGAGCTTATCCGTAAATAGATGTGGTCTGTCTCCAGCAGATCAAGGCTGCGGCCAAGGAAAGCAAGGCGACGTAGCTGGCCTCCGATTTTTCAAAGCTGACCAGCAGTTTGCGATAGCGATTGAGCCAGGAATGGGTTCGTTCCACCACCCAACGGCGCGCTTTCCAGCCGGACCGGTAACTGCGCGCCAGCCTCTCGGCATCCCGCCGGTCCGTCTTCACCCGGTCGCCAGCCTTCATCGGAACCAGCGTCGGCGCGATCACCGCGCACTCGACTCCCAGCTCTGCCAACTGCCAGTAGAGAACGTAGCCGGTTGGACCTGCCTCATAGCAGGCACGCAGTTGATCCACGGTGCCCAGCTTCTTTACCATCTTGCGTATCGACTCCATACGGTTGGGGATGGTCCCCAGGCTGCGCACATCGCCATCCGGCTCCGCTATGGCGACAGCTATCGTTTCGGCATGGACATCCAATCCCAAAAATCGTACCTTTTCCTTCATGACCGGTTCCTCTCCGCTTGTGGCTCTGAACTGTGGTTGCTTCTTGGCTCACAGCTTAACCCACGGCCAGCGCA
>JAJZIF010000615.1 GCA_021810735.1 Acidobacteriota bacterium | reverse complement strand
TTCGTGATGGACGGCGCAAGCAATGCGGTAACAGGGCTGATCACAACGGGCGTGCAACCAACCAGTCTCGCAGTGGATCCAGCAACCAATCTGGTTTACATCGCGGACTATTCCAATGGCACGGTACTTGTTTTGGATGGTGGCAGCAATACTGTCACAACCTCCATTCAGACCCCTTCAGCGCACCTTGGTTTCGTGGCTGTGGATCCGTCATCGAACGTGATTTATGCTGCGAACTATAATTCCGCTGCTAGCGTTACGGTCATCAATGGAAGTTCCAATTCCATCATTACCACCGTCCCGTTGCAGTAGTGGACAAGGATGAACACGGTCATCGCTACCGTTCCACTAACACCGGCTAACTAAGCGCATACCGTATATCCCGCTAAGGACATTCCGTCAAGAAGTGTCTTTACGTTGTCAATCGCTGCATCGATTTGAATGGCCGCCTCGTACCTGGGGGCGGCCATCATTTCTATGAGCACGAGGTCTCGCGGCTCAACCCTGAATTTGCCGAGTTAGAGAAATCCGTTCTGTAGCCAATGGAAAGGACTTCCACATGAATTCCAATCAACCGACCGAAATCACCGGCCAGGTCGAGCGATTTGACATGTATCAGGTCTGCCCCGTCGTCGAAACCACCTCTCCCCGTGGCGACATCAGCTGCGAGGCGTTTCACACTCTGGCAGAAGCGTTCGATGCCAAAGATACCTCCAGGGGCATAACACGGCGGCGCATTCTCTGGACCCTGTACGGCCTCCGGAACGGCATCGCCGAAGCGATCGCAGATCGAGCGACCGAAGCGGAAGCCTTTAATCTGCTCTACTCCATCACTGGCATGCAAGGGAGATCGGGCCAAACACTGTACCCAGTTCCCTGCTTCCCGAACCGTCCGTCGCACATTGCGTGCCGGCTGTTCTGAGAAATGAGAGCCACCATGAACAATCAGCGCATCTTCATCGGATGCTTCCCGGAAGGGATTGTCTATGCCGACCGTACCGTAGAAATCGATGGCGATTATGCGCGGCTGGCTTTCCTTTCCTATTCGACCCTTGAACTGGAATTCTCCCCGGCCTGCCCCACCGCGCTCAAGCAGGAAATACGTGATTCCGCCGCGCGTATCCAGGCACGACGGGGCCAGCCTTTCCGGATCTCTACATGCGGGCAAACCGTGGTCCTTGGCAGACTGCATCCTTGATGACTTTCTTCTCCTGGTGACCACAATGAAAGAACGTACACGCATTCGGCTCGGCCTGCCTGCGCTCGCAGCTGGGTTTCAATGGTCGCGGAAGTCGCGCAGCGCTGTCCATCTCTATTGCCGCGAGTGCTCGTCTGTTATCGCGGATGTCAATGACCCGTTCTGGTCCATGTCCAAGACAAAAGACATGCATGAACGCGGCACGCAACACCTGACCCTCTATATCTGTCGCGCATAACGGCGACTGCCGTTCCATCCTCCTTCTCCCGCACCATCCACTTCGCGAGGCCCTATGCATACCCCTTGGGGAAAAAGCAATTCGACTGAAACCCTGGAGCCAGGCATCGTCCTGGTCGATACTCCGTCTCATGGCGGGATCATGGTGAACCAGTCCGCCATTCACACCCTGCCCGCCAATATTCTGCCCGCCTCCATCCCGTATGGAGAATGGTTTGCCTTCGAGGAAGATTGCGCCGCTTGCCTGGTGTTTGCCGCCCGCCCCGACCTCTACAGAAAGCACCAGCAACACAGTCTGGACGATTGGAAACGCACTCTCTCCCGCGATTGCGTTTCCGACTATGCGCAAAACAGCGGCCCGGAATGCGTCGAAAAACTGACTGCGCAACTGGCAAAGTCCGATGCCGACCTCATTGCTCCACTGATTGAATCCAACCTCTACCGGTATCCGGAACTGTTTGGACTCGGGTCGCGCTGCCGCGAGCGCGAACAATGCGCCTGCGCCGGCCATCAGCATGAACGGATCGTCGTTTCCGCGTTTGGGGATTGGCACAAAGACGTTCCCAAAGGCATGGTAGGCGTTGTCGCAGTCCTCGGCGGCCGCACTCCCTACAAAAACATCGACAAGTCCGAGCAGTATTTCCTCGTGCCCGCCGAAGAATACGCCAACAAGAAAGTGTTCTTTGTCGTCGACCCTGAGCGCCACGCCGTCTGGAACACGGACATGGCGCCTTCCACCAAGCAAGTCGCGTTCGCATAACACTACGGCCTGCCCGGAGCCGTCAATCCGGGCAGCAAGGAACCCCATGAAAGAATTCATCGCCGCGCGTAGAGTCTGGGTCGATATGGGTACGGTTGAGCGGCAACGGCTTCCCGAGCTGTTCTCCATTACGGATGACCTGTCCATGGCCCCGTTTCGCGACCTGCCCATCGAGATGCAGGCCCGCCTGCAAACCAAGGCCAACGAAGAAACGCCAAACCCGCGACCACCATCGCCACTCCGCAAATCGGCCGCCTGTCCCTGTAAAGGGACTAGGCTGCCACAAAAGGTCTTCAATGATATACCCGGTATCCAGTATAATACAGACATGATGCCGTCTCCTTCAGAGATCGTCAATTTACTGGTGCGTTACCGGTTCCGCTATCGTGACGAAGCCCAACTCCAAGAAGGAATCGCCCGGGTCTTAATCTGAATCGCAAAGCCCGAAGAGTCGAGGATAACGAGCTTCCCAAGGCGGCGCGGCCAACCACT
>JAJZIF010000614.1 GCA_021810735.1 Acidobacteriota bacterium | reverse complement strand
ACCGCCCAACCCGATCTGCCATCTGCGCGGAGTACAGCCGCTATGTCCTCTCAGATCAACATCCGTCCAGAACGGAAGACGCTATTTTGGACTGCAGTGGTCCCGGATGATCCGGCTGGTTCTGGCTCACGATGGGGCCGGAGAGCAGCCACAACACTCCAGGAGCAGACACTTCCACGTCCCGATAGGATCGCGGCGGTATCGGCAGAGCCAGGATGCGATGGCTCAGCCCCGAAAAGTCAATCGTGACCTTCGCCTCTTTGGCAGGTTTCTTCTTGGCGGGATCGGTTCCTTTCTTCGACGAAACAGGTGTCGACGCCTCCTCTTCACCGGGTCTCGGGGCAAGTGGTGAAGGAATATTGTTGCGCAGCACGGCAACATAGGCGCTATAAACCGTGGGCTGATTGATAGAAGAAAGGTCGCCTACCTCAGCACCCGGGTTGGGATTTGTACTGGCCAGGAAGTAAAGGTATTTGCCACTGGGATCAAACTGCGACATCTCAGCATCGCTGCCGGCTGGAGTAATGCGTGTGGATTTCCCCGATGCCATCGAATAAACAAAAATGGCATGCAGATAATTGGGCTGGATCTCTGTATAGGTGAGCCACTGACTGTCCGCCGACCAGCCAGGATTGAAGGAGTTATAGCCTTCGTCGTAGTAACGGGTAGTCACAAGCGTCGTCTTGCCGCTCTTCACATCCACGATCCACAGGTGCTGCGCGATGTCGGTGAACGCAATATAACGGCCATCAGGTGACCAGACCGGGTTGAAATAAAACGTGGGCTTGGCGCCAAGGCTTATTTTGCGGACAGGGCCGATTCCGTTTTGCGGGCTGACGTAAAGCTCATTTACGCCCGATGCGTCAGAGAAATACGCGATCTGACTCCCATCCGGAGACCATGCCGGGTAACGTTCGCACGCCCCTGTCGTGTTGGTAATGTCCTGCGCGCTGCCGTGTTTCGTCGGAACGGTGAGGATGTCACAGTGCGCCTGAAAAACTGCGCGCACGCCATGCGGCGAAATATCTGGATTTTCCAGTTGCGCCGCGACCTTGTCCCAGTGCGGCTGCGCGGCGGAGAAATCGGCGTGAATCGCGACATCAATCTGCCGAATTCGCCCCGAGTTCACATCCAGCAGATACAGCTTCCCCATTTCGGTGTAAACAATCGCCGGATGCGAAGTGTCCAGAGCACCGGCTGTGGCTGTGAGAATGTCGTGCCCGTCGTCCGGCGAGATCGCCTTGATTGTCTTGGAGCCCAGATCGTAGCGATAGAGCCGGAAGTGGCCGCCCGTGCGATCGGAGAGAAAATAGATTGCGTTGCCGATCCACATCGGATCCTTATTATTGGCGCCGTCCCGCGGCAGCGTGGTCACAGTCGAATTGCTCAGCACCGCAACCCGGATGCGCGGCTCCATTCCGCCCCGATAATGCTTCCACGCTTCAAACCACGGGTGGTTACGGAAGGGCACGTAGGCGAGCCGCAGACCATTGGGTGAATAGGAACCCTGCGTGGCCCAGGGCAACGGCAGCGCCGTGGGCAAACCTCCGGCCACTGAAACCGTGTAGAGCCGGAAGTACAGCGGATCAATGCTGTAGCGAGTTGATCGGAACAGCACCTCCTTGCTGTCGTTTGTCCAGCCGGCCGTCACATTTGGACCGGGATACCATGTAAGCTGCCGGGCCGGGCCGCCTTCGGCCGGCATTACGTACACTCCCTGATTGCCGCCGTCGCTGCGCGTGAAAGCCAGCAACTTCCCGTTCGGAGAGAAGATTGGAGCAGTATCCTGACGGGTTCCTGACGTGAGCCGGTACGCATCCCCTCCATGGCGGCTTACCGTCCAAAGGCTGCCTGCATAAGAAAAGACAATCTGGGTCGCATCGACGGTAGGATGCTGGAAGAGGATGGGCGGGGTCTGCGCCTGAGCGAATGTCAAGGCTGGCAGCAGACAAGCCGCGATTATCAGGAAACGAGTCGGCAGAAAACGCATTGGATCTCCCCTTTAGGAGCGGTTAACCTATCATTTTGTTACGTCGAACGGCTGTGGTTGTCACGGATTCAGCCATGCATGATCGAGTCAAATACCGGCCAAAGAGAATGACCGATAAACCGATAACTGTACGCTGCGGCAGGATGACCTTGCAAGGCTCAGCGGGGCGAGGACATCCTGTAAGCCATCCGTGCAAGGGTACCCCCGGGGAGCTATACGCATGACGTCATTTTGGAATGTCTCACAATTTGCGTCGGGGATTTTCCTGATCTGTGGAGCATCCATTCTCTGGTGGCTTCACACGAGAGAATCGAACGAGCGGAGGATTCTAGTTCTGAATGCGATCAGTACTCGCGTACGTGCGAATCATGACGACATAGCAGCCGAATTTCGCTTCGATCCCATCTTGGACACAGCAAGGGGCCAGCTAATGAATCCCGGTGAAGTTGCATAGCGGTATCGCGAAACTGCGGAGAATAGCCATGCAAAGGCCAGGTCTTGTCTGGAAATTTGTGGAACACACGCGAAGGCAAAAAGCGATCCGCAGAACATCGCGTCCAAGCAAGCAAACCGTCAAGATTGCTGCCGTAGCCTCTGGCCGCGAATCCGCTTTCCAACCGACTCTTAGAGTGCCCTGCGATGGAACCAGATAGCAATCGCGGATCACGGCAAGCAATCCCAAAAAGATTGCCGCTCACCCGTT